>PKSW01000337.1 GCA_002869465.1 Marinilabiliales bacterium | reverse complement strand
CCGGGAAATTTTGACCAGGTTTCATTGAAAATAGTCACAAAATCATCAGCATATTTGTCTATATTCTTTATTTCGATATTCTTAAAAGTATATTTAGGGTCTTCGCGCAGCTTCTTACCTTTCTCATAGATTACCGGGTCCATCATACCTGGCTTGAGGTCCATATGAAAAGTGAGCTGATTGAAATAATTCTTAAAACCATAATTTTCAAAAAGATCATTATAGTATTTAAAATTATAAGGCATATTAAAATTGGGTTCGTAAAAGCCTTCTGATAAGCATCCCCAGAAGGTTTCGCGTGAACCGAAATTGATAGGCCCATCCATGGCTTCCATGCCATTCTTTTGTAACCATTCCTTTGAAGCATCGAACATGATATTCGCTGCTTTCTGATCATTTACACAGTCGAAAAAGCCAATGCCACTTGTAGTTTGTTTCTTTTCGCTTTTTTCATCATTTAGATAAAAAGCAGCAATTCTGCCAGCCAGTTTGTTTGCCGAATCATATAAAACCCACCTGATAGCATCACCTCTTTTGAAATATCTGTTTTTATTCGGGTCAAAAATCTTTTCTATATCGTTATCAAGAGGTCTGATCCAGTTTTTATCTTTTGCATATAAACCAACCGGCATTCTAAGAAAATCTTTGATCAGTTTTTTATTCGTAACTTCAATTAATTTGTAATTCAATTCCATATAAAAATTCTTATCAATTAATCTCTAAGTATCCAGGCTTCTTTATATGAATAAGGAAGGTTTTGTTTTGCAAACATGGCTGCCTTTAAATGATTATATTTTCCCAGGTAAATTCGATTTAAGCCATCTTTTACTAAAATATCGGCATCCGGAAAATTACTCTTTTTAACCCTTCTTAATGCTTCTTTTGCATCGTTAATATCTTCAAAACTTCCATAAATCAGGTAAAAGTATCCTTCTACAGATTCAGTGGAGTCCTGTGCAACAAGCTGGTAATTTGTTGAGTCGCAAACTTTAGGTTGCCTGGCCTGATCCGCTCTTTGTCCAAACCACAATGAAACATAGTTTTTATGGATACCCACACCCATACAGACCCATTTTTTTGCTGAATAGTTTCCCTGTGCGAGTATCATATCCAGTACTTCCTTTGTACCTGACCAGATATTGAGGACGGAATCAACTGTAAAATTATCTTCGAAATATGTGACCAACTCATAACCACGATATGGATAGGATGTTAGTTCTTTGGGTTTATCCCACATGCAATCTTCATCTAATACATAAGCGTTGTAACAGCAGGGTTTCCAGTTACCTTTATCCGACCAACTCGAAAGTCCACAAATGCTGGTGTCGGGATGGTTCTCAAAAAGGTCTTCAGTATGAATTTTTGCAACGTAAGACAGTGAGGATGAAAGTTGAATGACATTTTTATTATAATCGCCGCGTAAACTGTTAACACGGTCAAATAATTGCATTTCATCAGCAGAAATACAAAAATTATCCGGCAAGCTGCTTTGAGAAATAGCTGGATACCAATATAATAAGATTATGAATGATGAAAACACTGCCCTGAGTGCGGAAATTATGCTTCTTTTTGATAACAGTAGATTCATTCAATTTTATTAAATAAACATTCCGGTAAAAGTACAAATATAGGAGAGTTTTGGTAAATCATGATTAGAATTTACCACTAGTCAATCCCATCTGAAATTTGCCAAGTTTAATTCAATTTGCTGATCATACAAACTGATGAGTTTAAAAAGTAAGGGATGTTTTACTTGCATAGGTACTTTGTCAAATAATGCTACAGGCAGAATTTTTGGTGATGTGCCTGATATGAAGCAGCTGTCGAAACTGTTAATCTCATTGACTTGAACAGGACGCTCTTCAAACTTAAAATCGTTATCTTTGAGCAATAGTGTTATTTTTTGCCTTGTTATACCAGGCAATACCAATGATAATGGCGGTGTTATAAAAAGATTGTTTTTAATAAAGAAAATATTCGACCGGCTGCCCTCTGTTATCTGATCTTCAGAATTGATCAATATAACTTCATACACCTCTTGCTCTTTTATAATCTGATCCGCTCCATCGCGTAGTTTTATATCGCGGGCTTTAATTCGTGGCTCCTGTCGCTCAGCGTAATAGCTTTTTAAGCCAACACCTTTTTTATATTGATCGACAGAAGGATATCTATGCGGTATTATCCAGGCACAAAATGAGTGCGCATCATTATTATTAAATTGGAAACGAATATTTCCTTCTGCTATGTTGTTTTTCTCAATTAGCAATCTGATATTCTCAATCAGGGGGCTTCTGTGTTTTTTTATATCTTCCTGATTAAAATGGAAAGTATGTAAAAATCTGTTCAAATGATCTTTCAGAAACAATGGCTTTCCCTCAATAAACCTGATAACTTCATAGATAATATCATTCTTGTCCTCAATGCATTGATCAATCCGGTTCAGTGGAAAAAATTCATTATTGCTAACAAAATATGCTCCTGCTGAATGAATCATTATATAAAATTGTAAAAAAAATCTGGTTTATCGCTAGTAAAAGGCTTGGGAAAGTATTTAATGATGAATGAAAAATTCAATTTTGGACTTTTATTTTTTTGAGTTTCTGTCGGAAAAATATTCTTCCAAAATTCCTTTGGCTTTTTCGAAATTGAAAGGCTCAACAAAAATTCTAACAGTATCTTCAGGAGAACCATCTGCCCAACCTGCCTGGACACTTGAACTTAAAGTGTCGCGATAAATTACACCAATGTCGTTTTCTTCCAGTAATTCGCGTAAAAACATTCCCTCAACACGGGAACCTGTATATACTAATTTTATATCCTCTGACATTTTAATTGTGTTTTAAAGTGAATAACAATTATATAAAATTAATGAATATTTTAAGAAGTCCAACAAAGAAAATTAAGAATTCAACCTGATGATAGCAAATACCATAATGGCAGCGCTTATAAGCTGAATGGGCGATAGTAATGAATCATTGAAAATATAATCGAAAAATATGGCTGAGATTGGAAAAAGAAGTTCGCTGATGGTGGCCACAATAGCTTTAACACGCCTTAAGCCGTAATAATAAATGAATATGGCACCAGATCCTGTTGTTAATCCAATAATAATAAAGTAGAACCAATTAACAGGTGTCGTATCATGGAAGTAGGCATATTTCCCGAAAATCAACACGTAAACAAACATGATCACCGTGGTAAATCCGTAACGGTAAAAAGTAGCAGTAATAAAGTTATGATTCAATAAAAAGCGCTTGGAGAAAACAGTTGAACTACCAAATGAGAAAGCTGCCAACACGGCAAATAATGAGGCTTTAATTATTTTGGAATCACCATTTGACTGGAATTTAGGCAGTTCAAAACCGAAAGTTAGGAAATAACTGGCAATGATGGCAATGGAGGCCCATACAGCAAAGTTCTTTTTTATTTTTTCCTTAAGCAGAACAGCTGCCAGCAGAATGGCAAAAATAGGTTGCAGTTTTTGCAATAGAACCACCACAGACAGGTGTTGAAAATTAACAAGAAACAATGCCTGCACAATCGAAATAGTACCTAGCACTCCTCCAAATGAAGAGATCAGGATCATGGTAATGTAATCCTGTTTTATGAACAATTTTAATTGGGCATATTGCTTAAAAAGAAATATGTTCATTAAAACAAAAGGTATCAGATGCAGCATGAATACAACATAACCAACATCCAGATTATAGAGGCGTGGCGTTAAAACTACACCGTCAAATCCCCATAGGATAGCAGAAATACTTATTGCAATGGTGCCTTTGAGTATTGTTTTGTTTTCGAAAGTCATGAAATATTGTAAGCTTGCAAAAATAATGAAATCAGGGCACGCTCAACTACTCTGAAGATAAATATGGATGAAAAGCAAGTTCTGTTTAAAATCTTCTATTTTTGAAAAAAAGATGAAATATGGATTTTCAACTCAAAGACAAATATTTCATAATAGGAGGTGCTGGTGATGGATTTGGCAGAGCAATCGCTGCAGCTTTGGCCAGTGAAGGTGCTTTAGTTCTAGCTGTAAGCAGGACAGAAAAAAAACTGGAAGAACTGAAACGAAATTTTCCAGATCAAATTGAGTACATCTCTGGAGATATCTCAACTGATGAGGTGCAACAAAAGATTATTGAAAAGGCCAAAAGACATTCAGTTTCTGGTGTGGTTATCAATGCTGGAGGTCCGCCTGCAGGTGGCTATACAGAAATAAGCATGCAACAATGGGATGAAGCCTGGCAACAAGTGGTCCGCTGGAAAATAAACCTGATCAATCAACTGATGCCCCTGTTTATAAAAAAGCATTATGGTAGGATACTGTGCATAGAAAGCGTCTCAGTGAAACAACCGGTTGAAAATTTGATACTTAGCAACGCCATGCGACCTGCTGTTGTTGGATTTGCTAAATCAGTTGCAGCAGAAGTCGCTTCAAAAGGAGTAACGATCAATGTTTTAGCTCCCGGATTTCACGAAACGGGAGCTATTGCTCGTTTGTTTACCAAAAAGAGCGAATTAAAACACATTTCAGTGGAAGAAGCCCGATTGGAGTTTGAATCGGAGATACCAGTAGGGGCGATGGGTAAACCAGAAGAATTTGCGACCATAGCCTTATGGTTATTATCTCCACTTTCTCGTTATGTAACCGGACAGACCATTACACATGACGGTGGATCTGTAAAAGGAATTTTTGGATGAAAAATACAAATATCATTTACATTCTGAGCAGTACATTTGTAAATTTAGAAAAATTAATTTTATAGATATAACATCATAAAAATTTAAATGTCAGTAATATATACAAATGTAACCGAATTAAATTACACTCTAATTTTCTATCCAGCCAATAATTTCAGGATCATCAGGACTCGTTTTAGGATTGAACACTTTTTGTAAAGTTCCATCTTTAGAGATGAGGTATTTTTGGAAATTCCATTTTACAGAAGAATCATCAATCCCATTCAATTCTTTAGTGGTCAGCCATTGGTAAACGGGATGCATATCCTTACCTTTAACTGAAATTTTGCTCATTACAGGGAAACTTACTCCATAGTTTTCTGAACAAAATGCTTTGATTTCTTCATCTGAGCCAGGTTCCTGTCCCATGAAGTTGTTAGCAGGGAATGCAATAATCATGAAATCAGCATCTTTATATTTTTCATAAATGGCTTGTAATTGCTCATACTGAGATGTATACCCACACTTAGAAGCCACATTAACCACCATTACTTTTTTTCCTTTTAGTTGTTCGAATGAAAATTCGTTTCCATCGATATCATTTACGGTAAAATCATAAAAGCTTTGTGATTGCCCGAATGCGAGGAATGGTAATAGTGCAATTAGTATAGGTGCAAATAGTTTTGTCTTCATTTATATTATTTTAAAGTGTGCAAATCAAAAATCTATTATAATCAAGCAAATGTAAGTTTAATATGTCTTTGTAATTGGCATATTAATAAAAGCATTGCAAAAAAGTTCAATTCAACAAAAGAAATCCGAATATCTAAAAAAGCCCGATGAAGATTTCCATCGGGCTTGCGGCATTGTGTTAATTACAGAGAATAATAAACTAACAAACTATTTCATTTTCACTTTATGACCACTGTTTCAATTGTCATTTCTTAATTTCTTTGATATCGAATTTAATTAAATAAGGATTTTCGTTTACTTCAGTAACAATTATCGCCTGTTTTTCATCATGCATTTTATAAATATGATAATCAGTTACTTGTGATTTTTTCCTAAGAGAACATTTTTAGTGATAAAGCAACCAGAGCAGCTACAACAATTACATAAATTAATTGATGCGTTATTTTTTTCAAAAGTGTTCTCTCTGAAAACATAATTAAAACAGTGATTAATTAACTTCAATACTAAACCTATCGAAGGCCTGATTGCAAATGGCACAATGGTAGTCATACTTTTGTGTTTCATACTTTCCATTGGTTTTCATAGAAGCATCGAATGGCCTTTTTAGTAGAGGCAGGTGGCATCGCGGACAAAAATGTTCTTTAACGCCGTTTAATGTTTGAACTGTCACTTGACTTTCATTCATTTCTTCATTTTCTTTTTTCCAGAACATAACTAAGCATTTTTGTTTATAATTTATTTTATCAGGTTAAATCTTTCAATTTCAATTCTTTAAAAATTTACTGGTACTTCGCATTCCATTTTTAGTTGCCACCGCGTAATACATTCCGGTTGGGAAATGACTAATATCAATAGGCTGATTGGCTTCCGTAATTTCAAACTCATTACAAATATTTCCGAGTAATCCAACAATAATAACATGTGTAGGTTCCCTATCATCAGAAATATCAATATGAAGCGTATTGATCGCCGGATTGGGAAAAGTATGGATAGTTAATTCCGTTTCAATGGGATACTCATTTTCTTTCACGTTTATATAATTCTCTACCACTTTTGTATCCTCACCGAACTCATTATAAGTGGTTAAGATAACTTCATAAGTACCCGCTTTATCATATCTGATCACCGGATTTCTTTCATAGCTGAAATCGGGATAACCTCCCGGGAATGTCCATTCCCAGGAGGTCGGAATCCCATTTGATTTGCATTCAAATTCAACTTCTTCTCCGATGGAGATTTCAGTTTTATTTGCTTGAAAATCGACAACAGGAGGGTTCCTGTCCACACCACTTATTATAATTGAGAAATTTTGCTGCTGATTGAAAAGTGAACCATCGTGATTTACTATAATCGTATATTCACCTGCTTCAGGATTATTTATATTAATAACTTCCACATTATCAACGTAATTCTTCATATTTTTTGTTGCTGCTTCTTCCGGTTGACGAGGATCCAGGCTCCAGGGGTAATGTATTTCATCATTATGAATCACTTTTACATCCAGGTCATTAACGAGCATCAAATTGGTTGGATCAATTTGCGGATCAACGGGTGTTCCGGCAACATCTGTCCAGCAAATAGTAACTTTTATGGGCAAATTACCTTTTGATTTAATAGTTCGTGTAAAGATTTCTCCTTCATTCAGGACAAGTTCTTCAATGATGTTCGAGTTTTGATCTTCAGAAATGAGCAAGGCTGCTTTTTCTGTATTCATCAATCCCCATCCATGTTTATAATCAGGTCCGTCGAATATGCCTGCTTCATCTGCTGTATGAATAACCAGTCCTTTTAATGTGGCGGCTAACATATAATTGCCATCGTTCAGGTTGGCCCAGTGTTGCTGCAATAAAGCAAGCGATCCTGATGCGGAAGGAGCTGCTGCTGATGTGCCACACATGACTTTATAATCATCGTCTGAGTCATCATCGGTAGAAAAAACACTCATTCCCTGGGTAACAATATCTGGTTTGATCCTGCCATCATCTGTTGGACCAAAAGAAGAAAAATCTGTTATTAAAACGTCTTGTGGGCCTGTGTAACCATTTAATATATTATGAACAGCGCCAACAGTTAGTACATTTTTAGCTACAGCCGCATGCGCAATACAGTCAAATGGTCCGTCAGAAGGATGGGTGCTCCCGGGGCCTTCGTTACGGTCATTTCCGGCTGATTTGACAATTAAATAATAAGGTGCCTGATAAGCTACTTCGTCCCATTCTTTGGCCTGGTTATCATAAAACCCGAAGAGATAATCTTCTTCAGTACTTATTTCTGAATTTCCATACCATATCCATTCATATCCATTATTTACCCAGCCTCTGCCATAGCCGTATGAGTGATTGGATATCAGAGCACCATTTGCGGCTTCCAAGGCCATTTCTGCAACATCGAAATTCCAGCCAAACGACTTTAATGTTGCATTATAGGCCATTCCTTTGGCTTCAGAATTAATTCCTGAGGCAATCATGGTGCCAGCTACATGGGTTGCATGATAATTATAGTTTGTGTCGCTATCGCCTATCGTTACGCGACCATTAAATTCCTGATGTGTTAACCGAACAGCTCCGGCATCCCATGTTCTCAAAAGGATACCTGTTCCATCAAGCAATAGACTTGATCTGCCACCGCTTTGAACTTCGCTGGTGGAAATGGTTTTAGCTGCCTCTGCATTATCCGAGATATAATACATAGGGATACCATCACCATTAATACATTGTAATTCTTGTAAACTACCGTTGCTATCACGATAGGACAGGGGAAGTTTGTTTTTCTCTGCAAAGACCTCAGCGGCCTTTCTTTGTTCATTTAATTCCTTTACTTTTTTATCACTAAAAGCTACCAATGAACTAACATCGGTAATTTTTTGCCCCCGAAGGGGAGATAAAGCTGAGATGAGTGCAATGCAAACAATAAACAAATGCTTGTAATGCTTGTTTTTCATAATTGCTTGTTAGTTTTGCTTGTTTTCTCATAATGTAATGTTGCTTGTTTTGCTTGTCATCGTAATCGACAAGTTCACGTTTGTTTTTCATAATTGGGTGCTTGTTTCCCTGAGTTTTATTTTTGTGAACTTGTCGTGTATGATTACGATAACGTTTAAAAAAAGTTACAACATTTGTAAATTTATTTGAATCAATGCACAGAAATGTGAACAGTGTTAAGCAAACGGTAGGATCTAACTCTCTATTAAATAGATGTTTGCTGCAAAATAGAATGTGCAAATACTACTTGAAGTATTTATACAGAAACGATAATAAAATTTGTGGAATTCTGTTTTGCTTGTTTTTCTCTGTTTACGTTTGTTTCCCATAATTCACTATTAAAGTGACAGATTCATAATTGTAATTGAGCTTGTTTTTGTAAAAAAATTAATTTTTACGACTCTAAAAGTATGTCAAAATACATCATTTACCAAATATTATGACAACTTTTTTAAGTTAATTTTCGCAAATAAATTATAACTATCAGATAATCAGATTAAAATGATGATTACAAAAGTTGAGTTTATTTGTGTGAAACCGTTGAAATTATAGGAAAATGATCCGAGTAATTCTTTTTGACTCTTTCAAACTTGTTAATTTTGAAGTGATTAGTTGTGAAAATATAGTCGATTCTCAAATATGGGACATTGCCCGCGTACGTGCGACTAAGCATATATCCCTTCCGAATGAAATTATCCACCAACTTGTCACTAAGCATTGAATATACGTATGAGGAAGGCGTATCATTAAAATCTCCACACAGGATAATAGGATAAGGACATGCGATGATCTCTTGTATTACCTGGTTGATTTGTTGCTCACGCAATAAAAACGCATTGGTAAGCTTGGCATAAATGGATGCTGAGCGATTTTTAAAGCTTTCCTGGTCTTTAAATTCCGGTTTCAATACAAAATCTATATCAGAGGACTGCAGACGTATGCTGGCCAAGTGGATATTGAATACACGTACCGTATCAGAATCTATTATCAGATCCGTGTAAATACCAAAAGTTCTCGAACCCGTGAACTTCAATTTCCCTTTATTTACAGCTTTATATTTTGAGAAAATAACCAATCCTGAAAGCTGATCAAACCTCGGATTAAAATAACTTTCATAATAGTATGAGCTTTTTAAGAGTTTGTTATTCAGTTCAATAAGAGGTGTGTATACATTTCTATCCATGGAATGATACTCTTGTAAACAGATAATGTTGGCATCTTCATCTTTTAAAAATTGTACAATATTATTTTTAATCTCCGCCGAGTCATTTCCTCTTTCATCAGTTGCAAATAATTGGACGTTATAGGAAATAATTTTTATATGCGAATCATTTTTAATAGTATACGGGTTAAAACTGAGTTGAAAGTTGTTTCTAAGGTTATTAAAACCAAAGAGGATAGCCAAAAAAGAGATGAGCCAATATTTGCTTTTCAGAAGAATCCAGCATCCAATAAAAAACAAATTGGCAAAAAGAATCATTGGATAAACCAAAGCTGCAATTGAAAATACCGCCACATCGGAAGGAGGCACGTAACTGGCCAATAATGCCATAACAAGCACCACAACAGCGATGAGATTCAGTGTGAGTAAAACCCCTTTAAGAATAGCAATTCTTTTCATGATGCTATAAAACGATTTACTTTGAATTTTGTAAAGTTAACATGAAAATTAAAGGTGCTCAGTTCTTTTTGCTGGTTTTGAATAAAAGTTCTTTTTCTTCTTTAGTCAGGCTGCTGTATCCGGATTTGGAAATCTTATCAAGAATTTCATCAATTTTGGCCTGTGATTTCTTTTTAATTGCATTGTATTCATCATCACTGTATGGCCTTTTATTGCTTCGGTTTTCAGTTGAAAACCTGTTCTTTTTAATTGGGCTAAGTCCTGAAAAATTGAGGAAATGATAGATATCTGTTCCATTTTTTAGAAGTAAGGCGTATAAAAATCCCCAAAAAGCACCGCCCAGGTGTGCAATATGTCCGCCGGGATTCCCCGACTGGATGCTAAGTATATCTATTACCACAAATATTATAGCAAGATATTTTAGTTTCACCCTACCAAAAAATAACAGATGCACTTTGTAGTCAGGCACATAAGTGGCAACAGAAATAATTATCGCCAGCACGGATGCCGAAGCACCGAGGGCAGCAGAAGATTCTTTGATAGGTTCAAAAACCGGAAAAAAATTAAAAGCAGCCAGAAAAAACAAAGCACCAGTAATACCGCCGGCTAGATAAGTCCACAACAATCTTTTCTCTCCTAGGTATTCAACAAAAAGCAATCCGCCAAAATACAACATGATCAGGTTGAAGAGGATATGCATGAAATCTTCCTGTAAAAACATATATGTGATGATGGACCAGGGTTTAGTTGCTAATGCTTCAAAGGAAGAAGGTAAGGCCAGGTACCGGCCGATAATACTTAATGTAAGTCCACTTTCAGCCATTGGGCCTGCTGCAAATAAATAAGTAAAGAGACTGATCACATTGACAATTAAAAAGATAATGGTATTTATCAAGATCAATCTTGATAAGACATTCCTTCCGAGAAAAGCCTGTTTTAGCATTTCTCCTGTATTTCTTTGTGGTTGATGATAACCTTGCATAATTTCAAAAAACTAAATTTTTATTTATAGCATAAACTTAAAAACAGTCTCGCCATTGTATGAACAGGAATATTTAAACCGCTCATTTTATTTCGGATGATACAACTTTCTTAATAGCTAATATAGCTTGCCTTTTTTCTTCCAGTACATGATGAGTGCAAATCCAAAGAGCATACCACCCAGGTGCGCAAAATGAGCTACATTATCTCCTGGCCTATTAGAGATACCTGAAATCAGTTCGATCGCACCATACAGAATAACAAAATATTTGGCCTTGATCGGAAATGCAAAATAGATATAGATGAGCGAGTTGGGGAACATCATACCAAAGGCCAATAGGATACCAAAAACGGCACCTGAAGCACCAACCGTAGGTACATTTAAAACCAAATTATAAAAGCCCACGGCCGGGTCCGAATAATTTCTGCCACTTTGTAACACCTTAAAACCCTCATTAAACACCATTTCGAACTGATCTGGGCTTAATTCGTAGCCGGAATAAGCGATTCGGATATAAGAGATGACAAGATGTGTGATCCCTGCTCCAATGCCTGTCACAAGGTAATAATTAAGGAATCGTTGGGGGCCCCATACGTTCTCAAGTACATTTCCAAACATCCATAAGGCGAACATATTGAATAGAATATGCGTAAACCCTCCATGCATGAACATATAGCTTACAAATTGCCAGACACCAAACTGTTTGGATGCCGGATAATACAATGCTAGATGTTTATAGAGGTCAATTCCCATACTGTCAAGGGCAATTGTAGCCAGAAAAAACAAGGCATTAATAATTAGCAGGTTTTTAACAACCAGGGGTAAAACACTAAATCCTCCGGGACGAAACTGTTGCATTACTTCTTCTTTTCTTTTAAATAGTGTTCAAAATCATTTAATGGTATGATAGCCAGGGTTCTGCTTCCGTCAAGCGCCGTTTCAGGTGCATTACAGGCGAACAGGCTATCAAATATTTCGGCCATTTCCTTTTCCTGGAGCTTTGTTCCTGGCTTCACAGCAAGGTTAACAGCCATTGAGCGCGCTAAATTAACGCTTTTATCATAATTAACATCTTTCAGATGTTTCTTATGATTTTCGATAATGCGCTCCAGAACGACAACGGAATCATTTTCTTTCAGATCTGCAGGAATACCATTGATAACGAAGCCGTTTTTTCCGACCGGTTCCAGCATATATCCCAATTTAAGTAAGTTTTCTTTGAGTTCCCTAATGATTTCAGCATCACCCGGGGATAATCTGAGATTCTGCGGAAATAGCATTTGCTGCGATCCATGCGACTCATCCTTCAGTTTTTTTAAAAAATATTCATAGAGGATTCGCTCATGTGCTTTATGCTGGTCAATGACCATGAGTCCCGACCGTACATTACTGGTAATAAAAGTATTTTGAATCTGGAAGAATTTTGATCTTTCTTTTTCAAGATGGAGTTCGAGGTCATTTTCCTGCCTATGTTTAGTATCATCACTTTCGTCAGTCCTATGCTCAACTGATTCGTGATGCTTATAAAGTTCTTTCCAATCCCGGTTTTCTTTTTTAAAAGTAAAATCTCCGGCTGAACCTTTGCTTTGGGGTTGTTTAAAAGGATTGTAATCAGGGTCAATATTTATTTTGGGTTGCGAAACTCCTTTTTTGGGTAAGTTGCCAAGCGCAAGTTCTATGGCAGGATCTACATCAAAATCAATGGTTGGTGACAAACTATATTGACCAATGGATTGCTTCACCGCTGCTTGCATTATGGCATAGACGTATTTAGCATCCCTGAAATTGATCTCCGTTTTTGTTGGGTGTATGTTGATGTCAATTTCTTTCGGATCGATGTCAATATTTAAAAAGTAAGAAGGAAAAGAATCAACCGGGATCAATTCTGAGAAGGCATTATTAACAGCATGATGAAGGTAAGGATGTTTGATAAAACGTTTGTTTACAAAAAAATACTGCTCGCCTCTTGTTTTTTTCGCATATTCGGGTTTGCCGATAAAACCTTTGATGGTGAGTATTTCTGTTTTTTGTTCAACTGGTAAGAGCTTTTCATTATAATTGGTGCCGAATAAACCTACAATTCGCGATTTTAAACCACCTTTCGAAAGTTTAAAAACCGCTTTATTATTGTGGATCATCGAAAATGCTACAGTTGGCTGGATGGCAGCAACCCTGATGAATTCTTCAATGATATGCCTGGTTTCAGCTGTATTTGATTTCAGAAAATTTCTTCGTGCCGGCACATTAAAAAATAAATTTTTAATGATAAGATTTGTTCCGGAACTGCACTGACAGGGCTCTTGTGAAATTACTTTCGAGCCTTCAATATTTAAACAGCTACCGATTTCATCTTCCGCCGGTTTAGTTTTAACTTCTACCTGTGCAATAGCTGCTATGGATGCCAGCGCTTCTCCTCGAAATCCCATGGTTCTAATAGCAAACAAATCCTCGGCACTACTGATTTTTGAAGTTGCGTGCCTTTCAAAGCACATCCGGGCATCAATGGCCGACATGCCGCAACCGTTATCGATCACCTGGATGAGTGTCTTTCCCGCATCCTTGATAATAAGTTCGATTTCGCTGGCACCGGCATCTACCGCATTTTCCAGAAGTTCTTTAACGGCAGATGCGGGACGTTGAATGACTTCTCCGGCAGCAATTTGATTGGCGACGGAATCAGGGAGTAACTTAATATAATTCGACATCTAAAATTCTATCTAATACCAAACAAAGCAATTAGTTTTTCTACAAATTCTGTGAAAAAGATTACATAAACACCGCCAACAATTACAACAATTACAAATAAATATGTGATCATTCTTGACAAAGGGCTTCTCTGATAATTGGCATCCGATTTACGCCATCTTTTCGACATCTGTAGTTTGAGTGATTCGTGATGAGATACTTTTGAATCATAACCGAGTTCAGCCTTCCGTTTTTCAAGTGCTTCAATGTCCTCATCATAATAACGGGGCTTGTATTTGAATTGCTTCGGTTTGGGTGTTCTGAATGTTACGAAACGCATAGTAAATTAGCTTTATTTCTTGCAAAATTAGCGTATTTTTGTCACACTAAAGAAGTTCAAATGCCAGAATTAGACACCAATCCGATCAATAAGTTAGTTGTTGTTGGCGACCGGGTGCTGATCAAGCCTAAATCGGAAGCCAATAAAACCAGGGGAGGGCTTCTGTTGCCACCGGGTTATAAGGAAAAAGAAGAAATACAAAGTGGTTATGTGGTAAAAACAGGCCCGGGGTATCCCATTCCCATGCCGTCCGATGATATGGATGAGCCCTGGAAGCATAAAAGCAAAGAAGATACGGTTAATTATATTCCATTACAGGCTATTGTTGGTGATTTGGCCATCTTTTTAAAAAAGGGAGCCGTTGAAATCCAATACCACAACGAAAAGTATTTTATTGTACCACAGCATTCAATTCTTTTGTTGGAACGCGACGATCTTTCTGTCGGATAATAAATTTATAAGGTGCAGAGATTCATTATTTTTATTTTCATTTCTTTCATCGTCGTTGGCATTTCTTCATGCGAATCAAAAAAAGCTACCACTGAAATAGAATCCGTTTTTAATGCCATACACGATTCATCATGGAAATCACGAGTTAAATATGCAAAAGGATTTGACCTGTATGATGCCGGCCACCTTAAAAAATTGGTCATTTATCATCCGGAAATGAATGGGGATATCATCTCCACTTTCTATCTGATAGAAAGTATGGAGATGGATAAAAACAATTATCAGAAATCAGAAAATGTCATTTTATTGCCCATGAGTGATGTGGCTGTTTTTTCAGCGACACAGTTAAATGCGATTGAAATGCTTGGATTGCTGGATGAAGTAAAAGGAGTTTCCGAAGCCAGATATATCAATAGCAAGGCTGTGAGAGCAAAATTGGAAGCAGGTGAAATTGTTGAGTTGGCAACAAATGCTGACTATTTCATTGAAAAAATTCTGTCTGTGAATCCATCCCTGATATTTTATTCACCCTTCCAGTTTATAGAGCAACATCCGCTGGAAAAAACCGGCATTCCTCTTGTGTCGTTTTATGATTATTTTGAGAATGAACCTCTCGGCAGGGCTGAGTGGATCAAATTTACTGCTGCTTTTTTTAACAAGGATGACGCAGCTGATGAATTATTCAGGCAAATTGAAGCCAACTACCTTGCTTACAAAAAATTAACGGACAGTTTAAGAAATAAACCCAGT
>PKSW01000194.1 GCA_002869465.1 Marinilabiliales bacterium | reverse complement strand
GGACTGATAGCGCTCACCGCCTGTTTGGGAGGCGAAATACCTGACAAGATCATAAACGAAGGCGAAGAAATTGCCGAAGAAGCTTTGCTGGAAATGAAGGCGCTGTTTGGCGATGACCTGTATCTTGAATTGCAGCGACATGCTACCGGCGACCCTGAAATGGATAAAAGAGTTTTTGATGACCAGGTGTATGTGAACCGTGTATTACTTGATTTTGCCAAGAAACATCAATTGAAAGTTGTGGCGACCAATGATGTGCATTTTGTGGAAAAGGAAGATGCAGGGGCTCATGATCGATTGATATGTATTGGCACCGCCAGGGACCTGGATGATAAAAACCGGCTGCGATACACCCAGCAGGAATGGTTCAAAACGCAGGGCGAGATGAAAGAATTGTTTGTTGATATCCCTGAAGCCATAGAAAATACGAATGAAGTGGTAAATAAGGTGGAAGTCTACAAACTCAATCAGGATCCGATCATGCCTGAGTTTGTTATTCCTGAACCTTTTAACGATGCCAATGAATATTTAAGGCACATTACTTATGAAGGAGCTAAAGAAAGATATGGGGAAGTAAACGAAAGCATCATTGAACGCCTTGACTTCGAGTTGGAAACCATTAAAAAAATGGGATTTCCTGATTATTTTTTGATCGTATGGGATTTCCTGAAAGCAGCGAGGGAAATGAAAGTTTCAGTAGGGCCGGGCAGGGGAAGTGCTGCTGGGTCGGCAGTAGCATACAGCTTGAAAATAACTGATATTGATCCATTGAAATACGATCTGCTGTTTGAGCGTTTCCTGAATCCGGATCGTATTTCCATGCCCGATATTGATATTGATTTTGATGATGACGGTCGTGATAAAGTATTGGAATGGGTAGCTGAAAAATATGGAAAAATGCGGGTGGCCCACCTGATCACCTTTGGAACTATGGCAGCAAAAATGGCAATACGAGATGTAGCGCGGGTGCAAAAGCTTCCCCTGTCAGAAGCAGACCGACTGGCAAAACTTGTACCGGATGGGCCGGGTATAAGCCTTGAACATGCCTATAAAAATGTTCCTGAATTAAAAAGCGAACTTGAAAAGGGAACACCGGAGGTGATTTCCGTATTAAAAAATGCATTAAAATTGGAAGGGTCAGTTCGTAACACAGGCACACATGCCTGTGGTATCATCATTGGCAGGGACGACTTAAATGAATATGTACCGCTGGCTTCCGTAAAAGATTCGGTGCTCAGCTTGGCCACACAGTATGATGGTAAATTCATTGAATCGATCGGTTTACTTAAAATGGATTTCCTGGGATTAAAAACACTTACCATCATCAAGGATACTATTGAAAATATTAAAAGGTCAAAGGGTGTGCAACTTGACATTGAAACCATTCCCTTTGATGATAAAGCCACCTACGAATTATACAGTCGGGGTGATACTACCGCTTTATTTCAGTTCGAGTCGGACGGGATGCAAAAGCACCTGAAAGATCTCAAACCTACCCGTTTTGAGGACCTGATCGCTATGAATGCACTCTACAGGCCGGGCCCAATGCAATATATTCCTGATTTTATCAACCGTAAACATGGCCGGCAGGAAATATCCTATGATCTTCCGGTAATGGAAGAAATTCTAAAGGAAACCTATGGAATTACTGTTTACCAGGAGCAAGTGATGTTGCTGGCTCGGAAAATGGCAGGCTTTACACGTGGCGAATCCGACAGCCTAAGAAAAGCTATGGGGAAAAAGCAATTGGCGGTTATGGCGAAACTCAAGGTGAAATTCGTTGAAGGCTGTATGAAAAACGGTTTGAATAAAGAAGTAGTTGAAAAAGTATGGAAAGACTGGGAAGAATTTGCCAAATATGCTTTTAATAAATCACATGCGACCTGTTATTCCCACCTGTCGTACCAAACAGCCTACCTGAAAACCCATTACCCGGCTGAGTTTATGGCAGCTAACTTAAGTCGCAACCTGAATGACATTAAAAAGATCACCCAGATGATCAAGGAAGCCAACCGTATGGGGATTAAAGTGCTGCCGCCTGATATCAATGAGAGTGCTAGTAGCTTTACGGTCACCAAAGATGGTGTAATCCGTTTCGGACTGGCTGCTATAAAAGGGGTAGGTGGTTCAGCAGTATAGCAAATTGTAACTGAAAGGGAAAAAAACGGATTGTTCAATTCCATTTTTGATTTTGCAAAACGCGTCAACTTGCGGGCCATCAATAAACGAAGTTTCGAAGCCCTGGCCATGGCAGGTGCATTTGATAGTTTTCCGGATACACATCGGGCACAGTATTTTCATAAAGATGATGAAAACAGCACCGTATTTATTGAAAAGATAATCCAGTTTGGCCATGCATTCCAGGAACGTTCTAATTCGCAGCAGCATTCACTATTTGGCGGTATGGAGGATGCATTTGAGATGGTGGACCCCGAACTGCCAGTTTGCAAACCATGGACGATGGTGCAGCAATTACGAAGTGAAAAAGAAGTTACCGGTTTTTATATTTCCGGACATCCGCTGGATGATTACAGGTATACCATCGATAGGTATTGCAATGTGGAAATTGCCAACCTCAGAAGCAATTTGAAAGATTTCAGTGGTCAAACAGTGATGTTTGCCGGTTTGGTAACCAGCTTTTCCCAAAAAATGACAAAACGCGGTGATGCGTTTGGTATATTCATACTGGAAGATTTTACGGGCACCATGGATCTGATGCTTTTTAAGGAGGACTTTTTAAAAAAGAAACACCTGCTCGAAGAAGGCAACAGTGTATTTGTTATTGGAAAGGTGGAAGAAAGATATAACCAGCCGGGCAATTACAGCTTCAGGGTAAATGATGTTATCCTGTTAAGCGATGCGATGAATAAAATGTCGCAAAAAATCACCATCCAGCTAAAGGCTACTGATATCACTTCCGACTTTACAAAATTGCTGAATACAACCGTGCATGAAAATGCAGGAAGCTGTAAACTGGAGTTGAAGATTGAAGACCCGGAAAATGGGAAGTTTTTAACAATGCACGTTGGAAAAACAGGGATCGAACCACGTCCTTTTGTGCATGAAATAGCTAAATTGGGTTATGTCGGCTTCTCGATTAATTAGATGTGTTGACATTTTTTTTTCGTTCATTTCTGTCTGAATATAGCATAATATATATCTTTGTTCACGCAAATTAAATACCCAAAATTATGGCAATTGAATTAACAGATGGAACCTTCGAATCATTGGTATTAAAATCAGATAAACCCGTATTGGTTGATTTCTGGGCAGTTTGGTGTGGTCCATGCCGGATGGTGGGCCCCATTGTTCAGGAAATTGGTGAAGAGTATGGCGATAAGGCTGTTGTCGGAAAACTGGATGTGGACCACAATCCTGAAACCGCCAGAAACTACGGTATCAGGAATATACCTACCATCTTGTTTTTTAAGAACGGGGAGGTAGTTGATAAGCAGGTTGGAGCCGTTCCTAAACAAAAATTGGTTGAAAAACTCGATGCTTTGTTATAAATACAAACCGCTAAAAATGTAAAAAGGCTGTTGAAAAACAGCCTTTTTTAGGCTAAGCAAATACGAAATTGGAAAAAATAAATCAGGACAGACTCGAACAGTTTAATTCACTCGAATTTCTGGCAAACCAAGTAGTGGAAGGGTTTATAACAGGTTTGCATAAAAGCCCGTTTCATGGTTTTTCAGTAGAGTTTGCAGAGCATCGATTGTATAATTCAGGCGAATCCACTCGTTTTATCGACTGGAAGCTATTTGGCCGGACGGATAAAATGTTTGTTAAAAGATTTGAAGAAGAAACCAATCTCCGTTGCCGGATAATTATCGACCGTTCATCATCCATGTATTTCCCATTGAAGGAAAAAGCTGATATCAGCAAGCCAAATAAAATTACCTTTTCGGTTTATGCGGCTGCTGCGCTTATCAACCTGATGAAAAAACAACGCGATGCCGTCGGTGTCAGCTTTTTTTCTGATACGGTTGAGCAGCATACGCAGGTAAAATCCAGTTCCGTGCATCAAAAGTTCCTGTTTGCCGAGATGGAAAGATTGCTGGATATGAAACAGGCTAAGGAACAAAAGCGAACCGATGTAACCGAATCGCTGCATCGCATTGCTGAAATGTTGCACAAGCGATCACTTGTTATTATTTTCAGCGATATGATGGATGACCAGGATCGGGCTGATGACATGTTTGCCGCACTACAACATTTCAAACATTACAAACATGAGGTGATCCTGTTTCATATGGTAGATAAGAAACTGGAAGAGGAACTGGATCTAGACGATCGCCCTTATCGCTTTGTTGATATGGAAAGTAACGAGGTCATCCGGTTAAATCCGGTGGAAGTAAGGGAACAATACCGATCCGCTTTCAGCAAAGCCCGCAAAGAACTCGAAGTACGATGCGGTCGCTACGGCATCGACTATGTAGAGGCCGACATCAACAAAGGCTTCGAGGGCATTTTACTACCTTACCTGTTTAAAAGGGAACGACTTTATTAAACGAAACTTTTTAAAAACGCCAACTCTCCAAAGTTCCAAACTTTTGAAACTTAATCTTCCGAACGAAAATTTTAATTACTTTTGATTACAATATAATCAATCAAACGATTAAATAATAATCAAAAACCATGTTCTTCAAGGAAAATATCAAACTTTTAAGAAAAAGAAGAAATCTGACACAGGATGAAGTAGCGTCAGCACTTGAATTGAAACGGTCTACTTTAAGTGGCTACGAAAACGGGGTAGGGCATCCCAACTTACAAACCTTAAGTCTCTTTTCAGAATATTACGGAATTGCTATTGACACTTTGGTCAAAGTGGATTTGAAATTGCTTTCCGAATCGCAATTGCAGCAGTTGGAACAAGGCTTTGACAGCTTTATAAAAGGTAGTCAACTCCGGGTGCTGGCCACCACCGTTGACCAGGAAAATGAGGAAAATATTGAACTCGTCGAAGAAAAAGCAAAAGCGGGATACGGAACAGGGTTTGCCGATCCGGAATACATTAGGATATTGCCTACTTTTAAGATGCCTTTTCTATCGAAGCAGAAAAAATACCGCAGCTTCCAGATAAGCGGCGACTCCATGTTGCCCATTCCCGATAAATCATATGTAACAGGAGAATATGTGGCTGACTGGAACGACATTAAAAACCACCTGGCCTACATCATTCTTACCCGCGAAGATGGCATCGTTTTCAAAGTGGTGGAAAACCGGATTCGCCTCAACCGGAAACTGGTACTGCATTCACTGAATCCATTGTATGAACCTTATTAGATTCATATCAACCAGGTGAGAGAAGTGTGGAAGTTTGTAAATTACATCAGCTCGGAGGTGCCACCTCAAAACAAAGAGAAGGAAATCCTGGCAGAAGAAGTAGAAAAACTGAAAAAGCAGGTACAGGCCATCCAGATGAAGTTGAATTTGTAAACTACCTGATCCATGTACGCCATAGTTGACGTTGAAACCACCGGATTGAGCCCTGCAGGGGAAAAGATCACCGAAATCGCTATTTATGTGCACGACGGGCAGCAAATAGTGGAAGAGTTTCAAAGCCTGGTCAATCCCGAAAAGAAAATCCCATACCGCATTGTACAAATGACCGGCATCAATGATCACCTGGTAAAGGATGCGCCCCGTTTTTGTGAGATCGCCAAAAAAGTGGTGGAATTAACCGAAGACAAAATCCTTGTAGGGCACAATGTACGTTTCGATTATAGTTTCATCCGTGGCGAATTTAAAAGCCTGGGTTATGATTTTCAACGAAAAACACTAGATACGGTAAAACTCAGCCGGAAGCTGATTCCAGGCAGACGCGCCTATGGTTTGGGAAAATTATGTAAAGACCTGGGGATTGAAAACCCTTCCCGTCACCGGGCGGCAGGTGATGCCATGGCAACAACCCACCTGTTTGAACTATTGCTTTCGATAGACGAACATCCCGAAGAGATCAAATTAAATGGGTTTCAGTCAGAGATCAGTAAATCGCTGGTGAATGAATTGCCCAAAGAGGCCGGAGTTTATTATTTTTTTAATAAGGAAAAGAATTTGATCTATGTGGGAAAATCCATTAATATCCGCGATCGGGTGCTGTCGCATATGAATAACAACCTCCATAAAAAGGCGGTTGAAATGCGGGCTGAAATTGCAGATGTGCAATTTGAGATTACGGGTAGTGAACTATTGGCATTGTTGCTTGAATCATCAGAAATTAAAAAATACCAGCCCATTTATAACAGGCAGCAGCGACGTACTTTTTTTAATTACGGACTGTATTCATTTGAAGATGATAATGGGTACCTGAACCTGAAAGTCATGCGCATTGTTGATGAATTAAACCCCATTTTTACATATGGTTCATCACAAGAGGGGAAAGACCATCTTTTCAGGCTGACAGAAGAATACGAATTATGTCAAAAGTTATGTGGTCTGTATGAAACATCCGGTGCCTGCTTTCATCACCAGATCAAACAATGCAAGGGTGCCTGCATTGGTGAAGAATCTCCTGATTCGTATAATAAAAAAGTTAACGAAGCTCTTGAAAATTATCATTTTGATCATCAGAATTTTTTAATCATTGATAAAGGCAGAAATGCGAATGAACGGTCTGTTATTAAAGTGGAGCATGGAAAATATAAGGGTTTCGGATATGTAGAGACCAGTGACGCGATAGGGGAAATGGAACCATTACATGATTGCATAAAAGCATATCGTGATAACCGGGAAGTACGGCAGATCATCAACTCATATTTAAGAAGAAATAAGGTTGAGAAAATCTTAAAATATTAAGTAGAAAAATATTTTCCCGAAAAAAAATGCCAATTATTTCATAAAAAAGAAAAAATTGTACTTTTGCCGCTTCGGAGAGATGGCAGAGCGGTTTAATGCGGCGGTCTTGAAAACCGTTGTTCTTCACGGAACCGGGGGTTCGAATCCCTCTCTCTCCGCAGCGCAAAAGCCCGGCTATTAGGCCGGGTTTTTATTTTCATTCCGTTGAAAGTTTTCTTTCATATGGAATAGAAAAATTATACTTGCTGAGCGAAGCATAAGCTTTTACGTTGAATACCCACTGATGGGATTAACACTCGTTAATCCCACTTTGATTCAATACTCAATATTGCGGTCTCATTCTACCTTTTTTTAATCACAAAACCTTTATACCTTTGCGTCGGAGAGTTGCCGGAGTGGTCGAACGGGGCGGTCTCGAAAACCGTTGTGCCTCTTGAGGTACCAAGGGTTCGAATCCCTTACTCTCCGCTTAACAAAAACCCAACCAATTTGGTTGGGTTTTCTTTTTTCAAGCGTCTAAAGTTGACTTTCAGAAGCTTGATGAAATAATTGACCGGTGCGCAAAGCACTTAGGGACCTGCTTTGTAGCATTTCCAAATGTGATCAACGAGGTTAAACCCCCATTTTGGATAAGAAAAAATATTCCTTTGTTATTTTACCAAAGGAGTATTTCTTCTTTCAAAATTTTGCGCAATTAACAGTAAAAATAACTTCTTGACTAAGTCAGCTATTTCGCTTAATTTTGTAATACGTAACCATTAATAATTGTCTCATGAAAAAAATAGCCTTAAGTCTTATGCTGATTGCATTTCTTTCGTTCAATATGCAATCAAAAACTATCAGGGCATATTTATCGTATTCGGTATTTAATACTCCTGACAATAAACCTTACATCGAAACATACCTAAGCATTCAAAGCGCCAGCATAGTGCATACACTACAGGACAATGGTTCTTTCAGTGGTAAATTGCAGGTGCAGATGATATTCAGGCAAAACGACAGTATTATCAACTTTGGTAAGTATGTGATTACAAGTCCTGAAGTTAAAGATACACTTACCAACATTCTCAACTTTCTGGATGTTCAAAGGTATTCATTGCCTGTTGGAACTTATGACATGGAACTTACGCTTAACGATCCAAATAGTGCCGAAGAGCCCATTGTGAGTTCAACAAGTTTCAATGTGTTTTTCCCTGAAAACAAATTGGCATTCTCCGATATTGAATTCCTGAGCTCCTATAAAAAGGAAGATGCTGATAATATTTTAAATAAGCAGGGCTTTGAAGTGATACCCTATGTATTTAATTATTTTCCTGAAGAAGAAACAGAATTGAAATTTTACACGGAAATTTACAATGCTGACAAATCAATAGAAGAGGGAGATTATGTGATTTATTCTTACATAAGACCATTTGAAGTAGATAAAAAAATGGACCAGTTCTTTTATTTACGTAAAATGAAAGCGAAGCCAGTTGATGTAATGATGAATACAATCAATATAAAACAATTACCAACCGGTAATTATCTTCTTGTTAATGAAGCCCGCGACCGCAATAATGAGTTGGTAGCATCCAAGGAACTTTTCTTTTATAGGGATAACCAGAATGCTCAGTTCAACATGACCAATGTATTATTAACTGATGTATCAAATACATTTGTGGGAAGCATCGACGTCCGGGATACGTTGATATTATATATTGACTATTTGTATGCGATCTCAACATCTGCTGAAAAATTATATGTTAAATCACAAGTTTTAAAAGCTGACATCGATGTGCTACAAAAATATTTCTATAATTTTTGGTTCGAGCGAAATAATGTTGATCCTGAAGCAGCCTGGTTAAGTTACCTGGAGCGTGTAAAACAAGCAAATAATGATTTTAAAACTGTTGCTCTGCCGGGTTATTTGTCTGACAGGGGAAGGGTATATTTGCAATATGGTAAACCAAATGCTATTGCCGAAAGTCATAACGAACCGGCAGCATTTCCTTATGAAATTTGGCATTACTATGATATAAATGGTCAAAGAGATAAAAGATTTGTTTTCTATACGCAGGAAATCGCAACGAATGATTTTAGATTACTGCATTCGGATGTGGTAGGTGAATTGGCAAATTACCACTGGCAACGGCAGTTATATAGCCGTACTTGGGATCCATATTCAATCGACGATGTTATTGTACCCAATTCATATGGTAGCTTCGCGACAGATTATTATATTCAACCTCGGTAGTTGACCCGTTAGAATAATTCTTATTTTAGTTTACTTTTATCGCAACAAGGGGTCGTATAAAAAAGAATGGAAAAATAGCATATTGAAAAAAGTAGCCGTTGTCATACTGAATTATAATGGAATTAGTTTCCTTGAGAAATTCCTGCCCATTGTAATTGAAAAAACCGCCAAAGATGCAGAAGTGTGGGTAGCTGATAATAACTCACTCGATGGTTCAATCGAATTTTTAGCCGAACATTTTCCTGACATTAATCTGGTTGAAAACCATTATAATGGTGGGTTTGCCACAGGTTATAATATGGCTTTAAGTAAGATTGAAGCTGATTACTATGTGTTGCTTAATTCTGATATCGAAGTAACTGAAAACTGGATCAATCCGGTAATTGAATTGATGGAATCTGATAGTGCCATTGCGGTATGTCAACCTAAAATCAGGTCGTATTACGAACGTGATGATTTCGAATATGCGGGTGCCAGTGGTGGTTTTATTGATAAATTCGGCTACCCTTTTTGCCGTGGAAGGGTTTTTCAATCCCTTGAAAAAGATATCGGCCAGTATAATGACCCCATAGAAGTTTTTTGGGCGACGGGTGCATGTATGTTTGTTAAATCGGAGTTATACCACCAGTTTGGTGGACTGGATGATGACTTTTTCGCCCATATGGAAGAAATTGATTTTTGCTGGCGGTTAAAAAATGAAGACTATAAGATCATGGTATGTCCGTCTTCCGTGGTATATCATGTGGGAGGTGGAACACTACCCAAGAAATCTGCCCGAAAAACCTACCTCAATTTCAGGAATAACTTTTCATTGCTATATAAAAACCTGCCAAAAGAAAGATTGTTCATCACCTTCCTTGTCAGGTTGTTTCTGGATGGTGCAGCAGGTTTCAAATTCCTGATTGAAGGTGACTTTCATGATTTAACAGCTGTTATTGAAGCGCATTTATATTTTTACAGGAACTACGGTAAATTGAAAAAGAAAAGAAAGTACCTGAAACAGAAAAATGTTAGTAAAATGTACAATGGAAACATTGCATACGATCATTATATTCTTGGAAAGAAAAAATATACTGATCTCAATCCTGAAAAATTTAGCTAAACTATTTTAAATATTCGAGTGCGAGCCGGTACGAGTCCAGTCCGAATCCTGTTATAGTTCCAACACAATTAGGGGCAATAAGAGACTTGTGTCGGAATTCTTCACGTGCCAGTATATTTGAAATATGGACTTCAATAACCGGTGTGTCAATCGCATTTATTGCGTCAGCAATGGCAACGGATGTATGTGTGTATCCCCCCGCATTCAGGATGATCACATTAAATTCCAGGTTAGCTTCATGTATTCTGTTAATAAGTTCTCCTTCAACATTTGACTGGAAGTATTCAATATGAAGATGAGAAAACTTAATTCGCAATCCTTCCAGGTAGTCATCAAATGACATATTTCCATAGATTTCAGTTTCGCGTTCACCAAGTAAGTTTAAATTCGGGCCATTAATAATAAGGATTCTCATGGTTTTGACTGGCTTTTCAAAAAGGACAAAGTTAATAATTGTTACAAATAATAATGCATTAGGTAGCATCTAATCAAGTAAAAGTATTCACATGTTTTTTATTAACTTTGCTGATTCAAATAGGGGTGCCTTTTCATTAAGGGCTGAGATCATACCCTCTGAACCTGATCCGGATAATGCCGGCGAAGGGAGAGTGATATTGTTTGATCCATTCGGCTGTCCTCATTTGATTTAATTAGAATCTTAAATCAAATAGCCATGTTAAAAAAAATCATTGTTTCAATATTTTTCAACGTTCTAACGCTTTCAGCTTTTTCACAATTCATAGTATCAGGCGTAGTCATAAATAGTGACAATGGTGATCCTTTGCCGGGTGCAAATATTTCAATCAGAAAAAGTTATATTGCTACTTCGGCCAATTCAAACGGGGAGTTCGTTCTCAAGAATATGAAACCCGGAAAATATGAATTAGTAATCAGTTACATAGGATTTAAAACTATTGAAAAACATTTTGATATCAATCAAAATATGGACATGAAATTTAGTTTGCAACCTGAGATATATATGAGCGAAGAAGTTGTCATTTCAGCTATTAGGGCAGGTGGCGAATCTCCGACAACTTATAGTGTAATTGATGCAAAACAGATAGAATCAAGAAATTTTGGACGCGATCTGCCATACATGATGCAAACCATGCCATCAACAGTGGTAACCTCTGATGCTGGAAACGGGATTGGATATACTGGTATGAGAATAAGGGGGACAGATTTAACGGGTATCAATGTTACTATGAATGGTATACCCGTTAACGATCCGGAATCACAAGCTGTTTTTTTTGTTGATCTGCCCGACCTGGCTTCTTCAATTGAGGACATGAAAGTTCAGCGGGGTGTCGGAGGTTCTTCGAACGGGGCGGCTTCTTTTGGTGCCAGTATCAACATAAAAACGGGTGAATTTGAAACCAATCCCTACGGAGAAATTAGCAGTGCGGCGGGTTCGTTCAAAACTTTTAAAAATACCATCAAACTGGGTACAGGATTGATAAAGGAAAAATGGGCATTCGATGGGCGGGTTTCTTTTGTGCAATCAGATGGTTATGTAGATCGGGCCAGTTCCAACCTGAATTCCTTCTATCTGTCAGGAGGCTATTATGGTAAAAAAGATGTGTTTAAATTAATTGTTCTGAATGGAAACGAAAAAACCTACCAGGCATGGTACGGTGCACCAAAAGACAGCCTTGCTAACAACAGAACGTATAACCCTGCCGGGGAAATATTTGACCAGGAAGGAAATTTTTTAGGCTATTACGATGATCAGACAGATAATTACAGGCAAACTTATTACCAGGCACATTATGCACATGAGTTTAACAAACAGTTTAACCTGACAGGCAGCTTGTTTTATACAAGAGGTATCGGATATTACGAAAATTATAAAAACGACCAGAAATATGCTGATTATGGATTCAGTAATCCGGTTATTGGTAATGATACAATTACCCGTTCGAATATGATCACACAGAAATGGCTTGATAATCATTTCTACGGAATTAATTTGACCTTAAATTATAATCTGAATAGGCTGAAACTAAATTTTGGAACCGGATGGAACAATTATGATGGAGATCACTATGGCAAGGTTATCTGGGCACAATACGCACCATTGGGGATGTATGATGATGATTGGTATGACAATACAGGGATCAAAACGGATTTTAACATCTTTGCCAAAGCGGATTATAGCGTAAATGATCAGATCCATGTATATGTCGATCTTCAATATCGAAAAATTGACTACGAAATAGATGGAACACATGATGATTTGAGCGATCTAACACAAACACATGAATACAATTTTTTTAATCCTAAAATTGGATTGAATTATATATTTAATCCATCTCATTCATTGTATGCTTACGTTGGAATCGCCAATAGGGAACCGAATCGATCCGTATTCAGGGATGCTGATCCGGAGCAAGAAGTGAAACCAGAAATGCTGACTGATTATGAACTGGGATATAAATACAGCAGTAATCTTTTAAGCCTTGAAGCCAACCTGTTTTATATGGATTACAAAGATCAACTGGTTCTCACCGGAAAAATTAATAATGTGGGAGCACCCATCATGACGAATGTTCCGAATAGTTACCGCACAGGAATTGAATTCATGGGAGGGGTTAAATTTCTAAAAATTGTTGACTGGTATCTGAACGTTAATTATAGTCTGAATAAAATTAAAAATTTCACTGAATATGTTGATAACTGGAACTATTGGGATGACCCTGAGAGCCAACCTTATCAATACGAGAAAGAACTTGGAACTACTGATATTTCTTACTCACCGGAGTTCACTTTTTCAAGTGAAATTGACATAAAGCCCGTTACAAATTTCAACATTGCGCTGGTATCAAATTATGTGAGTCGGCAATTTATTGATAACACTTCAAATATGGATCGAAGTATTGATCCATACCTGGTAAATAACCTGCGGTTTGTTTACAGCATTAAAACAAATTTTATTAAACAAATTGATCTGATGTTGTCACTGAACAATATTTTAAATGCCAAATATGAAACCAATGCCTGGGTATATCGCTTTGTGTATGATGGTGAAGAAGGGGTAATGAACGGATATTTTCCACAAGCCGGATTCAATTTTATGATGGGAGTCAACCTGAAATTCTAATTGCAATTCGTACTTTTACGTCCCTATGAACCGGATACTCTCAGTGTTTCTTCTGATGGTGAATTTTAGCTTTGGATACAGCCAGATCATTGCAATTGACACTTTGTTGAATATCAGCAGAAATGCAGGTGATGATCTGTCACCGGCGTGGTCGCCTGATAGTAAAAAACTTGTTTACCAGTCAGACCGGAATGGAAACCGGGATATTTTTATGTACGACCTGGAAATGGATTCCACGATCCAGCTTACTTTCAGCCTTCAAAATGAACAACATCCTGAGTGGCATCCCATTGGTAATGCTGTAATTTTTGATGCCGGTGATGATACCATGCAATATTTGTATAAGATCAGCCTGAATGCATTGAAAATTTCACCTTTATTCGATCGGCAGATCATCTGCAAACAACCTGTAATGGCAAATGATGGAAGGATGGTATATTTCCTTGGATATGATGCCCCGCATGAAAAATGGGAATTGTTCAGTTACCACTTCATTTATGATAACCTGAATCAGTTGACCTATTTTAAAGAAGACGGTTTATTTTTGGATTTATCGCCTGATGGCAAAAGGATTTGCTACACGTATGATGCATTTATGTATCCTTTTCAGCGTTTTCAGATTTTTAACTGGTATGGTAATGAATTGCAATTATTTGAGGATTATAACATTACGTACGCCACTTGGCATCCTGATGGCTTGAAGATCTATTTTGTTTCCGACATGGATGATCTGGAAGGGGAGTTGTATAGTATCTGGAGGGATGGAACACATTTGATGCGTTTGACCGACGATAATTTTCAAATAAACGATCTGAGCATATCACCTGATGGTAAGTCGTTAGCATGTTCAGTTATGTTGAACGGCAATTATGAAATCATGATTATCCCGCTCGAATCATTCTGATAGCCACTTATTCATATCTTTGCATCAATAGAAACCTTAAAAAAAATAACATGGCACAACAGGAATTTAGTGTAAAACGTATTGGTCCAATTGCGATTGTCGCGGTTGTTGTAATCTTATTAGTCGTATTCTGGAGCAGGATGACGGTAACCATCAATTCCGGTGAAGCCGGTGTGTTGTTTAAAACATTAACTAATGGGGTTGATACTGAGAATACCTATGGGGAAGGTTTTCATTTTCTATTGCCATGGGATAAGATGATCGTTTATAATGTCAGGCAGCAGGAAATCGCTGAAGAAATGAATGTGCTTTCTTCCAACGGATTAGAGATTAAGGCAGATGTATCAGCATGGTACCGCCCGAATTATTCAAAACTGGGTTTTTTACACCAGCAGATTGGAAATGCATACCTCCGCGTGGTTGTTATACCTGCGCTCCGGTCCTCTGCCAGAAGCGTTATCGGACGGTATACACCTGAGCAGATATATTCAACGAAACGCGATGCTATACAGGTGGAGATTTTTGAAGAAACAAAAGCCATTCTGGATGATAAATTTGTTGAACTTGACAATGTCCTTATCCGCTCTATTATTTTACCTCCAACTATTAAATCGGCCATCGAAAGTAAATTGAAGCAGGAGCAGGAATCATTGGAATATGAGTTTAAGCTGCAGAAAGCACAAAAAGAAGCTGAAAGACAGCGAATTGATGCAGAGGGTAAAGCAGCAGCCAATAAAATTCTAAATGCCAGTTTGACTGATAAAATTTTACAGGAAAAAGGTATCAGTGCTACCGTAAAACTTGCCGAATCACCAAATTCAAAAGTGGTTATCATAGGAAATTCAAAAGACGGAATGCCATTGATACTTGGAGATATTAAATAGTATTTGATGCATGGGTAATGGAATCAAAATAAAGAACAAGAGGGTCTCCTGGGAATATCATTTAATTGATAAAATAGTGGCCGGTATCGTTTTAACCGGTACCGAAATAAAATCAATTAGAAATGGTAAGGCAAGCCTGGCCGATTCATATTGCTATTTTGAAGGCCATGAATTATATGTGCG
>PKSW01000133.1 GCA_002869465.1 Marinilabiliales bacterium | reverse complement strand
CTGACTGGGGTCGATCCGGTATTTATCAATACCCGATTCAATGATCAATCGTGCATTTGAAATCTGTGGCCATTTTACCGGGATCCCAAGCCAGGGGTCAGACGAACCCCACCTACCGGGACCTATCAATATAAAATTTTTATGTGCTGCGGTAAACTTTTCATTGATCTCTCCAATCATGTTCACTGTTGCCTTGTTATTGGCAGCATTAAAAGTTTGCGGCCTGACATAAACAATATCATAAATGTTATTTACAATACCGTTACCAAGGGCTGCATCAGAAATGATCAGTGCTTCTTTTTTCCTAATTTTCTTTTTATCCAGATCAACCGTATCAGCTATTGAAGCGATGGGCCTGATCTGCAGCAGGTCAAATACGATCTTGCCTTCTTCATTCGGATTCAAATCTACCACAAATTCAATTTCAACCGGTTTACCCATTTCCTGCTCTCCTAACTGTAATACCTTTTGAATAATCTCTGCGATCGGTAAGGTTTTATGCTTCAATATGTTTGAAAAAGTGATCAGCTTTTTTCCATCATAATTGTATCCATCTCTGAGAATATTATTATGCAAATCGTAGGTAGAAGCAATTTTACTGATGGAGCCGTCCTTTTCGGCTTCCTTGATACTCAGTTTCAATAAATCTTTGCTGTCGTCAGGGCTGGGTGCAAAAACATCAATATCCATTTTGAGAGCGAAGAAATGTTTCTGGGTTTCTTTCAAAGCCATATCAGGGGATGATATTTGCAACACCCTGTCAGGATACTTTGGCGAGAACCGCAATGAAAGACCCCCATCTACAATATATTTTCCAAGCCCGAGTGCTATGCTGGCAGTCCCATCTTCTGATTTCTCAGGTGGTATCGGGTAATAATCTATAGACCTGGCCACTCCTGAAATGGTTGGATAATAGCGGCTCCCATATTCTGTGCCGGTAACAGTCTGAATAACAACTGCCATCTTTTCCTCATCAATTACATTTGAAGTAGCCTGCATATAAGCTTTGCTATCAGCATAAAATGCTGAAGCATATACACCTTTGATGGCTTTTCGAACCATCAGGAACATTCTTTTATAATCGCCTTTTATAAAGGGTACCATATACGTGTTATAGATACCCGCGAATGGCTGATAATAAGAATCTTCGAGCAAACTTGACGACCTGATAGCCAACGGTTTATCGACAAGTGAAATAATGGTTAGAATATCTTCGCTTAAACGGTCGGGAAGTTTGGCTTTTAAAAATGCTTCCAGAATTTCTTCATCGCTGATGTTATCTGACAGGGCGATATCATATAATTTATTCTGTTCCATAAACTCGTCGAACAGATCTGTGCCCACTACGACCGTTTTCGGAATCGTAATGTTAATATTTTTAAAGTGATCGTACAGGTGATTTCTTTTAATTAATGAATCGAGGAAAGCGAGGCCTCTTGCCTTTCCACCGATTGAGCCATCGCCTATGCGGGAAATGGTAAAATATTCATCAAAAGTATCCCTGTGAAACTGGGCAATCACACCCCGTGATTTTGTTAATCTGAAGTTGGCAATGGCATCAAAAATAAAAGCCCTGATTTCATGACTATTATCAAAATCGTCTGTTGTAAACTGCTTTAATAATGTGGCCAGTGGAAATAATGCCCTGGCCCTTAACCATTTTGAAATATGATCCCTTTTAATATGATACATCAAAGATCTTTCAGGTACCTGGTAGATTTTTTCCTGTAAGTCTTTCAGGTCTTTGGCTCTGGCAACGGGTTCACCCGTTTCAGGATCTTTAAAAACGAAATCGCCAAAAGCAAAATACTCTTTGATAAACTCCCGCAAATCATGCATCAGGGTCTTGGAGTTCTTATCAATAAAACCCACCCTTAATACTTTGGCTTTGGCCCAGTTTTCAGGATCGGAAGACTGCAACAACAAGGGAGTATACTTGCTTTCATTTTTAATATGCATTACCAATGAAATTCCTGCTTCCGGATCTTTTTTTCCACCCCGGTTATAAGTAATATCAGAAATAAGCCCGAGCAAGTTGTGTTTATATTGATTGTATAGTTTTAGCGCATCTTCGTAATTGGTAGCCAGTAATATTTTAGCACGGCCCCGGGCCCGGTTCATCTTTTGATGCTCGTTCAAACCTTCACTCATAAATGCTTTCGACTGCTTGAAGATGATCTTATATATAAGCGGAAGAAAACTGGAATAAAACCTGACATTATCTTCAACCAGGATAATGGTCTGCACACCCACCTCATTCACATCGTGCTCCACGTTCATTTTATCCTCTATCAGTTTGATGATCGCTAACAAAATATCAGCATTGCCGAGCCAACTAAATACATAATCAATCGACTCCATTTTACGGCTCTCAAACTTCAGGCTAACTTCCCTCGAAAATGGGGTAAGCACAACTATAGGTATTAAGGGATATTTTGCCTTGAT
>PKSW01000410.1 GCA_002869465.1 Marinilabiliales bacterium | reverse complement strand
ATTTCCATTGGTGTAAAAAAAATACTCGGTTCTTCGATTTATCGCAAGCAACAAACCCTTTTTTACCACGCCGTGTTAAACATTTCTGAACCTGTTGAAAATATCTCGCTGTACCTGAAACATCCCAAAAAAGAACCAGATTACAGGCTGGGCCGGAATCATGAAGAATTCTTTACCTCATTGAAAAATGAAGGTTATTCATTTTCTTTCAATGAACTATCAGTAAAGATTCAACAATCCATTTCTGTTTTGCTGAGTGAATTAAGCGAATAAAAAAGTGCCGGAAATCACCTTTTACTGATTCATTCCGGCACCGAAAAATTACAACAAGCAAACCTTACATTTTGAGACAGCTTGGGGCTTGTATATCTTGATTGTAATTAATTTATTTTACACATTAGTATCTTATTAAATTCTAGGACCAGTTGCGACATCTTCGACATCAACGCTTATATCATTTGAATTTTCTATTTCTCCACTATTTTCATTCAGATCATGAATAATACTGTTGTCTTCCTCCGGGGTTTCTTCTATTGCGTGCAAATCACCATCTTCATCAACAGCTATTTGAACTTCATTGTTACCAAGATTTGCAGAAGAGGAGTTAATTAAATCATTTGAATTATATATGAGCAGTTCAGTTTCACCGTTATTCTCCACAACAACATAAATAAATTGCCCATCTGGACTCATTGCTATATCATGAATATTAAGGCTTTGATCTAACGAACCGATAATAGTCTGACTGATAATCTCCATATCACTATCCAATGAAACTGCCCATATATTATTATTCACATCAACGTAATAATATGTATTTCCTACAACAGTTCCTGTTACAGCTACATCCTCTAAAGAGCCTATTAGAAAAGCTGCATTATCCACATCAAAATCAATTCCCCAAAGTTGAGTTCCGTCTTCAGATATAAAATAGAATATATTACTATCAGGATCCCATGCCGCACCAATTATTGATTGACCGATACTGGCATCTAAAGATTCTTGTGCAATTAATGTTGATTGACCTGTTTCAGCATCAACTTGGTAAATTAATAAGTATCCATCAACAAATTCAGTAACATAAATTAAATTAGTTTCAGGAATAACTTGTTGTTGATATGTGTAACCTTGAAACCATCCCCATCTTTTACCTGAGAATTTTGTATTTGAGACTAATCCATCATCATGGTGACCCCATGCAGTTTCTTCCTGCCCGCTATCAGTATAAACCACTGCATGTGTTGCAATTACAAAAGATTCCTCAGGATCATATTCAAGTGTTGGGTAGTAAACTACCGTCGTATGATCACTATAATCATATTCTGTGCCATATGGAAATTGACCAATACGCGGATTGCCAGGCTTATTTGTTGGAATATCAGCTCCTGATGTCCCAACAAAGACATGTGTTTCTTTTATGTACCAGCCATCTAATGTTTCAAATCTCACATAAATGTCACCTGATTCATCTCCGGTTGTTCCAACGGTAACAGTACCAACTTCAATTGTTTGGCCTCCATAAAGTGTATTAACTACTTCGCCATACTTAAATGCTCTGAAACCCAAATCAGTTTCTCCCACATTTTCAATAGGGGTTTGTTTCTGGCAGCTTAGAATGATAAGTGCCGCTGCAATAAAAAGTAAAATGTTTTTCATAATCGCTTGTTTTTAATTGTTTCCTTATTTCAATATTTTTTGAAAAACAATTCACAAGTAATTAAATCGGGGCAAAAGGTGGAATTACACCCTATAGAAAAGTACTGAATAAAAATTTCCTATAAAGGAGATTCTATCCAATAATAATAGCCAAAAATGATTTGATTTCTCGTTTTGTTGTTTTTCATGTTTCTTTATACGAACTAATTATCAGCTTGTTACAATAATCGTTCATTAATTAAGAAGTTCAAATATAATCATTTTTTGACAAAAAGCAAGTTTTTTACTTTCAAAGTAAACATTTTTGTATCTTTTTGCTAAATTTTTAAATATGAAACGAAGAGAATTTTTAACATCTGCAGCCATCGGTGGGAGCGCCATTGTTTTAAACCCAATAGCAGCGTGTACCCGCGAAACAAATAATAAGCAAGCCGAAATTGCAACTTCAGAATTTAAAAAGGATGCAGAACTTGATGAAAAAACAGTGAATGACCTTCAGCAAATGATGAAAAATGGTGAAATTTCATCGGAAGAACTAGTTCAAAAGTATTTGGATAGAATTCATGAAATTGATAAGCAGGGTCCAAAACTTAGGTCTGTCATTGAAATTAACCCGGAAGCTCATTCCATTGCCAGAAAGATGGATCAGGAAAGAAATTCGGGAAAAGTACGAGGACCCTTACACGGCATTCCAATCATTGTTAAAGATAATATTGATACAGGAGATCAAATGCAAACGACAGCTGGTTCACTGGCATTGGAAGGATTCAACGCACAAGAGGATGCCTTCATT
>PKSW01000351.1 GCA_002869465.1 Marinilabiliales bacterium | reverse complement strand
TTTCCAGTTTCAATTTATCTGGGCATTTTATTTTTCCTCGTCAGCTTGTATTGTTTTGTACAGTGGGTATTTTATTATTCAGCCTCACCCACCTTGGTAGCCATTTTCTATACAAATTTTTCATTCCTGGCTTATCTTATGGGACCTGTAAATTACTGGTATGTGAGAAGTGTGCTTAATGACAACTACCGATTTAAAAAAAAAGATCTCTGGCACTTAGTCCCATCATTGATCATACTGATAACAATAATTCCCTATATGTTTACCTCCTGGATTGAAAAAATACGGGTTGCATCAAGTATAATTAACAACTTATATTTCCTGATAAACTATGAACCAACCATTATTCACAAGCTGTTTCGAAACGGATATATATACCTGAGCAGGGACTTCTATACATTTATTTACCTCATCCTCACTATACCTATATTCGTTCGCTATTTCAGGCAAGTAAAAGTAAAACGAGTTCTTTTCGGACAGGGTTTTATGATTAAGTGGTTGCTTATTTTTCAGTTTTCTTTCTTCCTGATGGTGGTCGGCCATATCCTTGTCATAAGCCGTGCAATTTCTCTTGACAATCCTGACCTGGTATACGCTGGAAGTAAGGTGCAGCTTTTAGCAGTAATTGGTTTGATAGGCCTACTCATCTCGCCTTTCTTTTTCCCCGAGATCCTCTATGGTTTGCCACGAATACCCAATAATGTTCTGAAAAATAATAAAGTAGATAAGCGTAATTCTGCCCCGATCAATAAAAAACCAATCGCACACCTCGAATCTAAATACCTTCATTTGATCGAGCAAAAAGTGGGTCAATGCATGATGGAAAAGCAGCCTTTCCTTCGTAAGAATTTTAATCTCACGGAACTTTCTTTCATGATCCGTATTCCCGTTCATCATCTTGCCATTTATTTTAGGGAAGAGAAAAAGCAATCCTTTACGAGCTATCGTAATCAATGGCGAGTCAAATACGCCAAGAGCCTTATCGATGAAGGCAAGACAAAAGAGTTGACTCTCGAAGCCATCGGGATGTTATCTGGATTTGCCAACCGCAATTCCTTTATCATTGCCTTTAAGCGATCAGAAGAGATTTCTCCGCATGAATACGCATCTGATTCGAATTAACTAGTTACTAAAAATCTTGCCATAATATTATAAAATCATTGCAAAATTGATACTATTATGAGACACCATTAAAGGCATCTTTCCGAATTTTATAATAATATATATTTAATTTTAACCATAAACGTATTATGAAAGCAGTAAGAATTATTGCAATCTTCTTAACAGCAGCCATAGGGTTCGGTTGTTTGCCTTCAACAGACCGGAAGGCTAATTTTACCTGTGATCCTTTAAGCGAATGGAATGAAGGACCTTCCAAAGTTTCCATCTTGGCCTTCATTAAAACGGCAACTGATGAATCCAGTCCGGAATTTATCCCCATAGAAAAACGTGTGGCGGTTTTTGATATGGATGGCACTATTTTGCTCGAAAAACCTAACCCCGTTAATTTTGATGTAGTCATCCAGATCTTGATCGAACAAATGAAAACCAACCCTGAGTTAGCCCAAAAACAGCCCTATAAGGCCATTCATGAGCAGGACTGGTCGTATTTCGACATGCTTGGATATACCGAAGATGGTCTTTATGGTATTTTGCTTGACGCCACATTGGGATATACCGAGAGCCAGTACAGGGATTTCATCCTAAAATATTTTAAAACGGTCAGAGATAAACGGTTTAATAAGCCTTACGACCAGATGGTTTTTGTTCCCATGGTGCAATTGATACAATACCTGGAAGACAATGAGTTTGATGTTTATATCGTTTCGGGCTCGGATCCGGAATTTACGCGCACTATTTCAGAAAAAGCCATGCATGTCCCGGTTCAAAATGTTATCGGGACTACTATTTTGACAAAATGGATTGAAACCGATACTGGATCGTATTTTGTCAGGTTGCATGAATTTGTGAAGCCCATCAACGATGAAGGAGGCAAGGCAGTGAACATCCTGAATAAAGTAGGCAGGGTTCCTGCCATTGCAATCGGGAATTCGCCGGGAGACTATGCCATGCTTCAATACAGTAAAAATGCACCTTTTAACCTGCAGATGATCGTAAACCATGATGATTCTTTGAGGGAATATTATTACGATACCAAAAAGATGAAAAAATTGTGTCAGGAAAATGGCTGGCACGAGATCAGCATGCAGGATGATTTCAAAGTAGTCTTTAAAGAATGACCAGCGTAAGCTGAGGAGTATTATCAAATTTAATAAAACAAAAATAAAATATTTATGAAAAAAACGAAAGTTAAATACTTGATGCTTTGCCTACTCGCAGGCAATATTGCATTCAGTTGCAGCCAAAAAAAGAAAAAGGAACAAGAAACCACAATCCCGGCCAAATACAAAATGACCACCGAAATCCCCGCATCGATAACTACCCCTGATG
>PKSW01000058.1 GCA_002869465.1 Marinilabiliales bacterium | reverse complement strand
GCTTCCAGAACCAAACGCTGACTTTGAAGCTGATAATACAATGCCTGTTGTAGATGAACCGGTCTATTTTACTGATTTAACAACATTTGCGCCGAATGCGTGGGAATGGCAGTTTACGCCCGGTACAATTTTATTTACAGAAGGAACAGACGAGAATTCACAAAACCCGGTGGTACAGTTTTTAGAGCCCGGTTTATATACTGTTCAACTAACCGCGGAAAATGAATCAGGCTCGGATACTGAAATTAAGGATGAATACATTATTGCGATAGATATTTTGACAGTTGTTATAAGTGCAACGCCAGAGAGCGTATGTTATGGCGGGTTTGTACAGTTAAATGCTGAAGTAGGAGGCGGCACTGGAAATTACACATTTTTATGGACTTCGAATCCTGCCGGATATACCTCTACAGAGCAAAACCCGTTGGTCTATCCCGAAGTTTCTACAACTTACACGCTTCATGTTGGCGATGGCGGAAATGTAGCCATTGATGAGATATTCATTAATGTGTATCCACTACCCATAATTGAGTTAGGCAATTGGCCGGAATATTTGTGCAACCAGCAACAACCCCCTGTGCAGTTAACAGCTTCACCTGAAGGAGGTATATTCAGTGGAAATAGCGTAAGCTCAAACGGGATTTTCTCTCCTGAAGAAGCCATGTTAGGATGGAATGTGATAACCTATACCTATGAGGATGAAAATACATGTGGGGCAATGGCACAAGATTCTATTTTTGTGGATGATTGTGTAGGCATTATAGGGTATGAAAAAGAAATTACTTTAAACATTTATCCGAACCCGACACGCGACATACTCTATGTTGAAATTGATAATTTAAGTATTGCGAATGCCCAGGTAAGTCTGGTAAATATGGTCGGGCAAGTTATTTATGACAAAAAAGCGGCTCTGCAGGGCAGCGAATCTAAAACTGCTATTAACCTAGCAGGACAACCAAATGGCATGTATATTTTAACTGTGGTTGTCGGGGATAAAAAAAATTACACAAAAATATTCTTGTCGAAGTAAAATTAGATAATTACTTAAGTTTTAACATTTTCCCAATTGCAAACCGTTCACCTGTTTGCAAGCGATAGTAATAAACACCCGTATTTAAATCAGTTGCATCAAAAATGGCTATATGATCACCTGGCAAATGAAATGCATCTTTGACGGTTTTAATTACGCAGCCTTTTGAATCAATCAGGGAAATTATAACTTGAGATTCTATATCCAGATAATAATGCAATTCAAATTTATTTGTAAAGGGATTTGGATATGATTGGCAATAGAAAGCATCTACCGTTTGATGATTATCGATTTCTGTAGTAATATCTCCCAAAGCGAGTCCTATTTTGTATCGTGAACCATCGTAACCTGAATACCACATTTTGTATTGGTTATCATCTATGATAACCGATGGTCGACAAACTTGTTTATCTTCCCAAGTTTCGTTGGCGCCGATATCCAGTACCGGATAATCAGTTATATAATCCCACTCAATGCCATCCTCCGATTGTGCAAATCCGATCCTGTAATGGTCGTTTACATGTCCTGAGAACCACATTTCAAACACACCATCATTTTGTAAAACATTCGGAAAACATACCCAGTCTTGAAGGTAGCTTCCTTCAATACCACCTTCCAAAACAGGATTATTCTCTATGTCCTTTACCCAGTTTATCCCATCGGCTGAAGTAGCGTAGCCAATTTTTGGAGGATTGTAATCATTATCGTCGAATCCGCCATACCACATATAATATTGATTTCCGTCATAAATAACGGAAGATTCAAAAACAACATAGTTATCCCAATCACCTTCTTGTCCCGTTGATAGGACTGGCTCAGGATAGATGCTCCATGATATACCATCCATTGACCAGGCATAACCCAAATGACTTTCAAAAGGCATGTTATTTGTTGCAACAAACCACATTTTAAGGGTGTCATTTACCTTGATTACTGCACCCAATCTCCTGTTATTATCCCAGTTACCGAATGTGCCATACGTAATTACAGGAAATGGGTATTTGGTCCAGTTAATTCCATCATCCGACCAGGCATAACCAATTTGCCAATTACTGACCTCGCTCATCCTACCATTATACCACAGATGATATTGGTTGTCAAATTTAAGCACGGCTCCCATTGATACACCGTATTCATCCCACATGGCTTCATCTCCTGTTGTCAGTACCGGATTGTTCTCATATTTCTCCCAATTTTCTTGGGATTTTAAAGTGTAGCTACCAAACAGAAATAGCATTAAACACAAAGTGAATAGTAAAGATTTTTTTTTCATGGTTGCGAATTTGAATTAAAAATACTTTAGTGCTGAAATATACAACAAAAACAACGAAATGTCAAGATAATAGGTTTTGTAATCCGTTTTTATAATCAAAGACTCGACAGTTCTCAAAGAAAACCACATTTGACGGACAAAAAGGCATTGAACAAATTATCTAATTATCCTCATTTTACCTTTATCTTTGAAAAATAAACAATAATAAAAGATAAACAGCACCATGTTTTTAACATATAGAACAATTACAATAATTTTCACATTTCTTTTTATCACGTGTTCGGCTATTGCTCAGCAAACCCTTAACAAATCGATTATGCATGATGGTATACAACGGGAATATATTTTATATATTCCTGCAAATTATACAGGAAATAATGCTGTACCATTGGTGTTAAATTTCCATGGATACGGAAGCAATGCTAGCGAGCAAATGTGGTATGGTGATTTCAGATACATTGCTGATACGGCCGGATATATTATTATTCATCCACAAGGAACATTATTTAATGGGATTACACACTGGAATGTGGGGGGCTGGACAGTTGGCAGCACCACTGATGACATAGGATTTATTGACGCTTTGATTGATTTGATTGTTGTCAACTACAATATTGAGCTGACCAGAATCTATGCTACAGGGATGTCAAACGGTGGTTTCATGAGTTTTCTGTTAGCGAGTCAATTAGGTGAAAAAATAGCTGCTATTGCATCCGTTTCAGGATCCATGACCCCTGAAACATATAATAATAGTAACCCGCAACACCCTACACCCATATTGCAAATTCACGGTACATCAGATGGCGTTGTTCCATATCATGGCGAAATCTGGACATTACCCATTGATGAAGCATTACAATATTGGGTGAATTATAACAATTGTAATGAAACACCTGCAATTACTTCTCTGCCAGATATTGACCCCAATGATGGCAGTACAGTAGAACATATTATCTATCATGGTGGTGATCATAGTGTTCAGGTTGAGCATTTTAAAATAATTGGAGGTGGACATACCTGGCCTGGCAATATTTTTGGTGGGGCTGGAACCAACTACGATATAGATGCTTCAACAGAAATATGGAATTTCTTTTCGAGATATGACATCAATGGTTTAATGGTTGTTACAGGTGCTGAAACTTCAAATAACAATGATTTTAAATGGAGCGCATATCCCAATCCTACCAAGTCATTCATTAAAATTGTTAATGGTTTTCAAGGTCCGAAAGAATATAGAATCCAATCTATGGAGGGCAGAGTGCTCATCAGCGGTGTAATGGATTCAGAAAATTATCGGATTGACCTGTCAGGATTACCTGCAGGTTTTTACCTATTAAGATCAGGCAGTCAAAGCATTAAAATTTTGAAAACAGAGTAATTAAGGCTGCTTGCAGAAGATCATCTAGAACGTTGTCTCAAATTCTTAAATCTTATTTTATCGTTGCTGAAATAAAATGCTATTTCCCATTTCATGTTTTTATAGCAGCTTATGGGTGATCTTCCTATGTTATTAAATTGCATAGGAAATTGAGAAGATGAACTTTACGAATTTAAGTTAAAATAATGTTAAACTTTTATTAAAAGCTTATTGTAAGGCACAATTATACTTTATTTGAATACTAATTCCATTCAGGAACTAATTACTAAACTTTAAACAAACGCACGTGAAATAAGACGATCACTTCATCATATTTCCCGGTTAACAATTAATTAAAATATCATGAAAAAAGTACTTATTACTGGTTGCAGTACAGGGTTTGGTTTTGAATCCGCAAAATATTTGGCTAAAAAAGGTCATCATGTGTATGCAACAATGAGAAACATACATAGTAAGAATGCGAAAGCTGAAAAAGAATTGAAAGACTTTGCTAAAACGAATAGCCTAAAAATAGATGTATTGGAGATCGATGTAACATCTGATAAGAGCGTCAATGATGCTGTTGCACAGATTCCTGAAGTCGATGTGCTGATTAACAATGCCGGACTTGGATATGGTGGACCTGTTGAAGCTTTTGCTTCCAGCGAAATTATGGATCAACTGGATTTAAACATTGTGGGTACCATAAGAATGGCCAAAGCCGTGCTGCCAGGTATGCGTTCCAGAAAATCAGGACTCATTATCCAGGTTAGTTCAACTGCCGGGAGAGGGGCATTTCCGGGTTTTGGAGTTTACCATGCCAGCAAATGGGGGCTGGAAGGAATGAGTGAAGCCATGCGTTATGAATTGGCGCCTTTGGGTATCGATGTGGTAATTGTTGAGCCGGGTCCTTTTGCCACCAACTTCTTTGGAAATATTGTTCAGCCAAAAGATGCGGAAATGGCTGCTGCTTATCAACATGTGGGTGGGTTTATGGATGGATTCGGACAACAGGTTGAGAGCATGTATAAAGATGAGAATGCTCCCACTGACCCGATGATCGTTGTACAGATATTCGAGAATCTTATCAACATGCCAAATGGTAGCCGCCCAATACGTACTATTGCGGGATTGGACTTTGGATTCCAGGCAGTAAATGATGCAACAGAACCCATTCGTTTAGCCGGACTTCAAGGTATGGGAATTACTGATTGGGATGGGCCTCGCTCGTAAGCGAAATATAAAGATATATTTTAATTTCTAAAAAAGGCACCGGTATCTGATCTCTTTAAACGTTTGAATTTTTTGCTCCTGCATTTATGCAAGGTCAAGAACCCTGCACGCATATTTGATAATGTTAACCAATTCTATACGACCATTTTCTCCAGAGTTTTTCCATGGGCCCTTGATCTTTAAATCTGAACCAAATCACATTTACAATCACTTGGAATACATATATACAAATGGCGAAAAATACTACCTGTGTGACATTTGTTTGTCCAAAGAACCCAAATCCCCAACCATAAAAAATGATCGACATAATGACGGATTGCATGAGGTAGTTTGAAAGAGAAGCGCGGCCCGTAAGCGCTATGGGTTTCAAAAATGCTGCTATGGGTCTGAATGATGAAATTATCAGGATGAATAAAAGATAACCAAAAGCAGTAAAAACATTCATGGTTTCATAGCCGGTCATATAAACTGCATTTGTAAAAGGACTTTCGAAATTAACAATCGACTCGAAACTAAAATAAACGACCACACCTATGAAAGCGACCATAAAAAATATAAGAGTCCAACGTAGTGGCTTCTGATTGATCTGTTTATGCAAACCAAACTTCGAGGCCACAAAACCTGCCAACGAAATACCAATAATCTTGGGAAGGTAATAAAAGGCATTGATATTCCGGAAGGACAGATATTCCTGTAATCGGAGCAGCATGCATTCAAAATAATTCCCATTTGTATAAACAACCTTTGCCCGCTCCAAACATTCGGTGCAAGTTGACGACATTGCATCAGGGAGCGTTAACCAGACATCCAGTGTTAGCCAAATAGCTATAAAAAAGTAAAAAAGGATGGCCAAAACAATTAACAAAGGGGTTGGCAACCTTCGAAATGCCATTATTATAATTCCAGCTATGGCATACAAAAATAAAATATCACCGGCCCAAAGGAAAAGAATATGACAAAAACCAAAAAAGGCCAGTATAACCATCCTCCTTGAAAAGAAATTTACAAAGGGTTGTTTTTTATCCTGGAAACGTCTGAATTGCATGTATATACCATATCCGTATAAAAAACTGAACAGAAAGATGAATTTATCTGCGGTCAGGCTAATATAAATGCTGTAAAAATGCTGCTGAAAGGCATCGGGTAAATGGTTATAAAACCCACCAAAATCAAAAAAAGATGCATTAAAACCCAATACGTTTACAAGTATAATCCCAAAAAGTGCAAATCCGCGCAGGATATCGATTGATGCAATTCGATCACGACTTCTGACTGGTTGGATATGCGTTGACAATTTAATGGGTTGCTCTTTAATNTATGATAAGCCATCAACATTTTATCATAAGGTGATTGATTATCATACAGGTAACGAACTTTATAGTTACCCTTATTAATGAAATATCCAAATTTTTGGGGCTTGATAAAATTGGAGTGTACAATCTCAATTGGAACTGTAAAAATTAATTGACCGGTTACTTTCTTTCTCTTTTCTATTTTACTAATTCTTTCAAATTATAACCACTAAATTTTAATACGATCATAACGATAATAGTAAGAGTAACGATGAAAAGTAACATCAAAGATAATCCCAATACATAAATGGCAATTGAGCTCAGAAAAGATTTTATTAACTTAATATTGAAAACTCCCCTTAATGCATATGTATAATATATGATGAAAATCACTGAACCGAATGCCAGCATAAATTTTGTTAAATCGGGAATTAGAAAAACTAAAAATATTGTGAAGATTTGAATGAATGTGATTTGTGCAAATAAATAGCTGTTAATAGTTAAATGCTCAGCATAGTGAAGCTTGTGTTTTTTAAAGATCCATTTTGAAACCAGGCTATAAAAGGGAAGTGCTAAAATGGCTACAATATGAAGAAAATTTTTCATGTATCCTGTTATTGCTGATTGAAGTTTGGTGGCTTCACGGTCAAGACCCATAATTTCGTTGGTATTCTCAACATTTGCATCAAAAATATTAAACCACAACATAAATAGTGCACTGATACTTGCAATTAATAACAGGTATTTGAGCGGGTTATAAAAATCTTTTGTTCTGCCATTCAAATAGTCGTTGATCAGTTTACCAGGGTTTGTAAACATTAATTTAATTGTAAATAGTAATCCTTTGTGAATATTGAAACTATCAAAAGCAATTGCGAAAAGATGTTTTATTGTGATTCTCTCCTTAATCACTTTCTGTCCGCATTGATTGCAAAACAAACCCTGAAAGTGATTGCTGCAATTTTTACATTCAACTTCATTTGTTAATTTATCTGTATTTTCAATACTATTCATCAGGAAGGTCTTAAAGTAATAATTTACTTATTCAGCATTAAAATAAAAAGAATCTCAAATTTATGTCTTTTACTATAAAACAACCGTATACGGTTATTCTTCCCAAAATTCGGGCTCTTCTAAATAACCATCCAGACCCTTAGCAGTGCAATTAACACACCATTGATAATCAACCCAAGCTGGACCATAACCGTACTCTCCATATGAACCTGGTAAATACAATGGCCATCTGCTATGATTAATATATAGAATATCCTTTTCAATTGGATAAAAGTTGCAAGAATCAGGGTAGTACCAATCAACTCCGGTAGGTCTATCGATAAATATTCTTTTTTCTGAAGATCCTGCCACTCTGAAATTTCCAAGCACTAATTCGTCTTTATTTTCACTATTATATACATTACCTTTTATTTGAAATGGTTGCTTAAAATAGATTTCACCTTGATCATCATTTAAATCCTTAATCTTATTCCAATATTCATATGTTGACTTTGTTAAACTAAATTGTTTAACAAGCAGACTATATTTTATGGACAATTCTTTTGTTTCGGTAGTCACATAATTTAAGGGATGCCTGCGTACTACCGGAACCTCAAGGTTTGCCGTATTGTACAAAAATATTTCTTTGATGTTATTCGTCTTGAAGCAAGTATAAAGGGAATCACTGGGCGAGAAAGGATGCATCTGTCCATCGAAATAATATTTTATACGATAGTTGGCGTTAAATTTATAAGTGCATTCCAGGTTCCATAAATAATAATTGGTGTCTATTTCTGATACTTGAGTATCAATAAAAAAACGATAGCCTGTTATATTACGATCAAAAAAAGGATGAGGCTGGTATTCCAGTTCATAGTAAATAGTATCAATTGGCGTCGGTAGCGGCATTTCTTCAAAATCAGACATATATTGTTTACCATCAGGAGTACGAATTTTTATTCTATAACTTTTACCACAGACTCCTTGAATTCCATCCGCACTTGTGCGATAAACACCTTCTCCGATTTCGACGAGTTCTTCACTTGTCCCAGATTCTTCCTCAATTATAACTGTGCAATTTCTCAATGGTCTGACTGGATTATAATATATTTCAGACGATAAAGAAAGTTTAATTTCATAAGGACCCGGAAGATTTGATATGCCTCCATCAATAACTAATGCATCTACATATTGTGAATCAATTTTGGGCCAATACTCTTCAATACAAGAAGTCGCTATTAATACAGGCAATATGAAAATAACATGTATTTTAGATAAGGGCAAATACTTACACATTTAGCCATGAATTTGAAAACATAAAACTAAGAACAATATTTAACTTAAGCTTGTATTTTTTCGAACCAAGCTGAAATCATTTGAAATTGTTAACATACGAATATTAAGGTTGGATGTCAAGAAATTAAGCAAGATATATTGCGCAGTTGCTATATACAAACAAAAAACCAAGCACAATTAATCTGGAACCCCGGTTTGGTATTATTTTGCCCCCTGATTTGTGAAATATTAGAAAAAAGCAGGGTAAACGCCCTGCTTTTTATTACGATTAAATAACCAAATCATTTGTTCCTTGTATTGCTTCTATCAATTTTATTTCCAGGGTTTGAATGACTCTTAGAAGTATTTTGTTGTGATTTGCTTCTAGAATTACCAGCATAAGTTTTTTGATTTGATGTAGCACTTTTGCTTTTTGACTCTGAAACCACATTTTTTCTTTCAGATGACTTCTTAGTATAGACTGGTTTCCTGGAGTTAGAGGTTAAATCTTTAGAGCCGGTTCTTGTTTTATTTGCCCCAGATTTTACTTCTTTTTGATTGATCCTTTCAGTATAGTTTTTTCCCTTATTGTTCACAGTTTTATTGTTTCTGTAGCCATCGGAAGTAGCTTTACTGTTTTGAGAAACCTTAGTTTTTGGGTTTGATCTGCTGATTTCGCTTTTTTTAGAAATACTTGTTCTTCTTTGAGCTTGTAAATTACTGTATTCAGTCCTCGATGTTTGCCTTTCTGCTTTGCTTCTCTCAACAGTTTTCGTTGCTTTTTTTGTCGAAGCTCGTGAAGAAAGAGTAGAATTATTTTGAGTACTTCTGTTGCGCATCACGTATGATCTGCTGGGGTATTTTTTACCAAAGTCATTTCTTCTATGTGTATTATGTAATTGAGAAGCGACGTAACTTCTGCGATAGGTTACGTGATGATACACATGATGTGTGTTTACGTGAACATGCACATGACTTCTGTATATGTGTGTGTGATAAGGATGCCAGTAGCTGAAATAGCCTGGGTAATATCCCCAATAATAAGGTGAACAATAAGGCCTGTAATATGGTCGCCAGAAGAAGCTGAAAAATATGGGAATACGCACATACACAGGTTCGATGATATAATTCGGACCATACATATATACATCTCCAACCACTTGAACATATGTTTTTCCATTGCGATCTCTTTCCACTTCAATGGTGGCCACATCTTGAAATAAATCGTCACCAAGTACAGCTTGAATAGCAATCAAATGGGTATTGCCTTCTGAAAATTCTACTACACGCAGGTAATCTACATATCCATCCAGGTTTAGATCTAAATTAGATATTTGTAAATCAGGATCATTTAACCGTCTTTCGAAATCCTCTAAATCATTGGCATCACCAAAAATAGAGGCAACAGCTTCTAAATCTAAATTATTACTGATATCATTGCTCATTGCTTTAACAGTTGTAATATCTTGAGCCATAAGCCCAAATATTCCAAAAAAGAATATGATGATTAAACTAGCTGCTTTTGTTTTTTTAAGATTTTTCATGATACGATCCATTTAGTGATTCATAAAAGTTTGTCGAGTCTTTTTCAAAAAGGCGAACGATCAAACGATTCCGCTTTGAAACCACTTTAATTTATGCATAGACTATGCCAGAATAAGAATTGTTATTTGGAAAAAGATATAATGCATAATAAAAAACGCTGAAATAAAGGATTTTGGAATTGTTTTAATTAATATCCTTATTTGTGAAATATCTAAATTTTTGAGTTAAATATAAATAGCGGTCAATAATTTATTGAAAAGTGAGTATATTGTACTATATAAAATTTTATAAAACACCTTCATTATTAAATTGTTATCTTTAATCTGAAAACTTAAATATAGATGTCAAACATCGTTACGTCGATTTCTTGGATATGTTTATATAACTTTTTTGGAAAGTCATTTTCCTTTATTGATATTAGCTTCGAATATCTTCATTTGTATGCATAGAAGGACACTTTTTTATCTCATTGTTGCTACTCTTTTATGGCCATTTTACAATGAATCAAATGGTCAGATTACAAATCCAAGATCATGGGCGGAATGGGAAGAGACAGATGGAGTAATTGTACATCAACCAAATTTTTACATTGAGAATCCTACACCTATCGATTTGCAAATAGCTGAAGAATGGGATCGTCTTTACATTGATTTAATATTAGGCTTAATGCAGGAAGGAGTAAATATATATTATATTCTTGATACTAATGACAGGCCTGAATACCATTCAGGTATTCTTGATACCATGCAGTTAAAATATGGAATAGATATTCATGATCCAAAATTCCATGTTGTTATTGGTTGCAAAGCTAATTACAATCGGCTGACCAAATGGACACGTGATCATGGACCAATGAATGTTTATAAAAATAAAGTCGATTCCCTTCATCTGTATTTATTTAAGGATGACAATAGAGGCGCTGGAGCAATTATTAGAAATTATCTTCACCTGAGAGACACAGTTTTTAATGAAAATGCTTCAAGTAGTTTAGCATCTGATGGTGGGAACTACATGGTTGATGGGAATAAAATGGGTATTATAGATTTTGGATATAATGCCATGCTACCTGAATACCAAACTAAGTTTGGTTTGGACACAGTGCATCAGATTCCTCATTATCTAAACCATTGTGATTATTACATGAAACTAGTAAATGAAGAAACAATAATATTAACTGATCGTCATCCTCAGAATTATACGTATGGATCTGAACCTTATTCTTATGAGGAAGATTCGGTTTTATTACTTAATATTCTTTCATACCTTCAAGAGCAAGTGATTTCGCAATATGGAAGACTTTTAAAAGTTTATAGAATATGCTCACCACCTTCTCAAAAAAACGATTCTTTGAAATTGTGGTATTATACACAATACGCATCATATACAAACTCCATAATAGTTAATAACTCAGTTTTTGTGCCTCAATTTGATGTTATAACCTACGATAGTATTGCTTTAGAAACGTATAAAAAAGCAATGCCAGGTTATAATATAATTCCTGTTTATAGCAGGAGGGGTGTGGTTGAAGGGGGTGCAGTACATTGTTTGACAAATTCAGTAGCAGCACTAGACCCTATTTGGATTTACCATGCCTGGTATAAAGATACAGTTCAGCCTGAAACCTACTATGAAATCAAAACAAATGTGATGTCAAGGAGTGGAGTTTTTGAGCTATATACTTATTACTCAAATAGCCCTGATGGGCCCTTTAATCGGATTCCAATGCAATTAGATTTTGGAAATGAGTATAGAGCTTTTATTCCAAGAGAGGATAATACAGAAATTATTCATTATTATATAGAGGTTACTTCTAATTCAGGTAAAACTATTACAAAGCCTTTTGTGGCTCCCGATTGCACATATCAAATTGATATAGGTGAAGCAAGCAATGGATTGATAAATAAAACCTATAAGGCTTGCGGTCACATTATAATATTCCCGAATCCTGCGGTTGATATAACTCATATTGAAATATTATCAGAGAAATTTGGAAAAAGCAGTACGATTATAATTAAGTTGTTTGATTTGTATGGTAAGATTGTTAAGAAGCAATATACCTCTTTTAGTGACATAATAGAATTAAATCTAGAGGGATTGGTTGCAGGAGAGTACTTTATTATGATTCAAAATGAGGAAGGTTTTTTTCTGTCCGATAAGCTTATCATTCGTTAATTTATTCAATTTAGAGTTTAGACAGTGTATTATTTCATTTTAAATTCTTTATGAATTGTCAACTTGAAGTGGGCTGAAAATTATCAGACAATATGAAAAAACCACTCACAATCAATTTACAAGTGGTTTTAATACAGAAAAATTCTCATATAAAGAATTTTCGCTCCCCTTATTTGTGAAATATCTAAATTTTTGGCAGGAGTCTGCATCACGTTCAGCCATCAGCAATTAAGTCAATTGAAAAATCATCTCACCTTTACCATCTTCCCGTTGGTTATATCAGTACCAATCTGTAGCAAGTTATAGTAAATTCCACAATCATAACCCCAAACCATTACTTGTTGAACCTATCTTTCCCCTCATCCAACCCCTGAAAAAAAGCAAAAAGAATAATGCTGTTTGACAAAGTGTATTGGTGATTTTAATCGACAAACGGAATATGAATCACTATAAACGCAGTTTATAAGCTATATTCATCAATAAAGCTTGAAAAAGAGGATATGTCTATCCTCAAGTTTAGTTGGTCTAATTCATTTTGTTTTTTTTGTATTAGTCTTGATATTAGCAACTTAGAATTTAATTACTAACTCTAATATTTAAAAAAATGAAAACAAGAATCGCAACCCTATTGATGGTATTTGGTCTTTTTTTAACAGCCAATACCTTTGCCAACGAGCCAATTCCAGCTTCAAGAGCTGTTTCTAATTCAGTAGCTAATTACATTGGAGGAGAACTTGATTATCCTGAATTTGCAATCAAAGAAAAATTTGAGTGCTGTGTTGTAGTCAAATTAACTATACAGGAAGACGGTACATTTTCTATTGATGCTGCCAACAGTATAGATAATCGAATGAGAAAATATGTTGTATCAGCTATTTCTAATTTAGATGAGAAAGCAGATTATTATGCTCAATTCGCAGGACAACAAGTGGTACTAAAAGTAAAGTTTGATCTTAAATTGGTATAATACTGTCCAATTAAACGTCTAAAATGAAAGCTCTGTCTTAATTGATAGGGCTTTTTGGTTTTTTTGGAATACATCTAAGATATATTATACATAACAGCTTCAGAGATTATTTGAAGCGGGTATTGATGACCTTGGTATTAAAAAACCCCATCAGAATTATCTGATGGGGCTATCTGCGTTCATAACTAAAAAATAGTTATGTGAAAAAGCTGCATTAAAGGTACTACAATATAAAGTGTTTGTCAAGCTACCTCAACTTGACCATCTTGCCATGGTTTATCAGCACCCAATTGCAGTCCATATTATCAATATGATCGCTGATTATTTATTGAGATTTCTTTTGTAGCAGAAGCTTTACGGTTTAAATGTGATGATATCAAACAACCTACCTAACAACTTTACTTTTTGGGTTCAGAATAGGTGAAATCACCTATCAACATCCACAAATTTTTCTCCATTACTAAGAATTCAGTCCACTTACCTTTGCCACTAATTTGTTTTTTTTCACCTTTATTGTAAGTGTATGAATAACTGTAATAATAATGCACAACAGCAACATTTTTATATACCAAAATACGGGCTGGTTCAATATCGTAATATTGGTCGCTTATATATTCACCATCTTCTTTCATACCTTTTTCCCATTTTTCTTTTGACATTGGCATTGGAGACGTATTGTTCCAACCCAGGTAGTCGGCGTGTACATTTGACATGGCATTATCAAAATCTCCTACTTTCCACTTTTGCCAGAGGTTTTCAACGGTATTCCAGACTTCCAATTGGTCATCAGTCCATTCTTGTGCATTTAAAGTTGATCCCCCAAGAAATGCAATCATTGTTACAGCAATTGCTGCATAATTCATTAATTTTTTCATTTCAAATAAATTTCGTTTAATAAATAGTTATAGAATAAGTTTGATTTTCAGTATTGGCAGGGTTGTTCCATGGGCAGTTAATTTTAAGATTAAACATAGCTCAGCTGGGAACTGCAAGATACGAATAATGAGTGAGGATGTCAAGGAGATAGTAAACGATGAGCAACTTGGCTACTGGGTATAAACAAATAAAAAACCACCTACAAATGTCTCTGTAAGTGGTTGATTTTCTTGCTACCCTTACGATGTTAAACTTGAACCAATTCATAGCAGACTTAAAGCTGATCTACGTACGATCTGAAACCAATCTTCAAAGACCTTGATAATAAGGAAAAAGAGGCTGAATTGCAGAAATAGCATGGGGAGAACATGCATATATAACTCCCTGACGATGCTTGAACCACTACCTCACCTTCACCATCTTCCCAATGGCAATAGCATCATTAATTTGCTTTAGCTCGCTGATGGAGCATATTTGCTTTTTATTGGGAATGGACAGCATGGAAAGAAAAGTTCAGCTTTAGCTGAATGTACTCCATCTATTTTACAATGAAAACTACATTGTATTAATATTAAGTGCAAATAGGTTTATTAAGCCCTTTATGAAAATTTGATTTTTGACAAAAATTATATCTTTGCGATTACTATTTAGAACGATTCCAGATTAACCACAGGTAAATAATACATCAATTATCGACAAACTATTATAACCAAAATCAACCAGATGGCTGCACCAGACAAGAATTTAAAATTCCCTCTTGAAAATTACAACCGGCTTTGTTTCCTGAAAAACATTATCAAAAATCCCAATATTATTGTAGGCGACTACACTTACTATGATGACTTTGAAAGCGTAGAGAATTTTGAGAAAAATGTAAAGTATCATTTCGAATTTGTCGGTGATAAACTTATCATTGGAAAGTTCTGTATGATTGCTTCAGATGTAAAGTTTATCATGAATGGTGCGAATCATTTGACAAGCGCTTTGTCGAATTTTCCATTTGCCATTTTTGGTCATGGGTGGGAACATGCTATGGATGGAAAACAGTATCCATATAAAGGAGATATCCAAATTGGTAACGATGTTTGGATCGGTTACAACGCTACAATAATGGCAGGCGTAAACATTGGAGACGGCGCAATTATTGCGGCCAACTCAATTGTTGTTAGAGATATTGATCCTTATACGATTGTCGGCGGTAATCCTGCTAAAGAAATCAAAAAAAGATTTACAGAGAATATTATAGAAAGACTTTTAAAAATAGAATGGTGGAACTGGGATATTGAAAAGATTACTAAAAATGTTCGGTATTTAACGGATACAGATATTGAACAGTTTGAAAGGGCATGATTAACCATCAACTTTTGACCTATAGTTAAACCAGATAATATGGAGGAATGAATAAAAATGATAAGGTGTTTGATGGACTAACAGTTTAAATGGCTGACCCCGGATATTCCCGCTACTTTTGCAGCTTTATAAAAAGTAATATAAACAAAACCGCAGGAACATCAGAGATTTAAAAGTCAAAATAACGATCTAATATTTAAATACTTATGAAAGCAGTAGATTATAGAAAATATGGAGGTCCTGAAGTTCTCCAACTCATAAATGCAGACAAACCGGTCCCCAAAGCAAATGAGGTTTTGGTTAAAATATTTGCCACAACAGTAACTGCTACCGAATGCATGTTTCGACAGGGAAAGCCGCTTGCAACCAGGCTTTTTGTGGGCCTTACCAAACCCAAAATCATGAGGCTAGGAGAAGAACTTGCAGGCGAAATTGTAACTGTAGGCAAGGAGGTAACCAAATTTAAAACGGGGGATAAAGTTTTTGGTACTGCGGGTCCAAAATTTGGTGCCAATGCAGAACATTTATGTGTTCCTGAAGACGGGGTATTGGTACTAAAACCCAATAATATGAATTACGAAGAAGCCGCATCAAGCGTGGATGGGTTTTTAACAGCTTTGCCTTTTTTGAGGGATAAAGGAATAATCCAAAGTGGACAGAAAGTGCTTATTTATGGTTCCTCAGGTAGTGTAGGGTCGGCAGCAGTTCAAATTGCTAAGTATTACGGGGCAGAAGTTACCGGGGTATGCAGCACATCGAACCTGGAAATGGTTAAAAGCCTGGGTGCTGTAAACGTAATTGACTACACGAAAGAGGACTATACAAAACTCGGCTTGACTTACGATATTATTTTTGATGCAGTAGGCAAAACAAATTTTTCTAAAGCCAAAAAAGTGTTGAACAAAAATGGAGTATTCCTGGAATCTGGCATTGGGCTAGGAATCTTTCCTCATGTTTTATGGACTTCAATTTTCGGCTCAAAAAAGGCAAAGATTGCAGCCACCGGATTGCGGCCCCCCGCTGAAAGAATCAAAGACTTAGTTTTACTGAAACAACTGATGGAAGAAGGTAAAATAAAACCGGTCATTGACAAAACTTATCCGATGGAGAAAATTGTTGAAGCACACAGGTATGTCGATAAAGGGCATAAAAAGGGGAATGTTGTCATTAAGGTTCAGTAAGTAATTAAATGGTTTTTCGAGCAATTTTGATTTATGATTAAATTTTTTCGAAACATTCACCAATAATGCAAAATAAAGAGAAAAAACAAGGAATCATTGCAGGTATTTCACTGCTTATTATGGCCATTGTCGCAGGTTTCACTTTTGGATATGCCCACAGTAACCTGGTAGCAGATGCTCCTGAAATTACTTTACAGAATCTGATCGCCAATAAATCATTATTTTTTGCAGAGTTATCGGGTTGGAGCATCGTCTTTATTACTGATTTAATCGTAGCTGTAGCATTGTTTTTCTTCTTTAGCAGTGCGTCAAAGCGAATATCGATGATAACAGCGATCATAAGAATTGCTTATACCCTGATACTTGGGATTGCCATCATCCAGCTTTTTAAAATAATTCCTATACTATCTTTAAACTACCCTTTGTCAGACAAAATTAACGCAACAGTAACAGCCTTTCATATTGAACAATTTGAAAAGCTTTGGTCTGTTGGCCTCATTGTATTTGGATTCCATCTGATCGGATTGGGATATTTATCGGTTAAATCAAAATCAGTGCCTTCGCTATTGGGTTATTTACTGTATTTTGGAGGAATCAGTTATACGTTTTTAAATACTTCCATCCAGTTGAGTTTATTCGACACCATTGTACTCAACTCAATCGAGAATGTTCTAGCCTTGCCAATGGCACTTGCAGAAATCCTGCTTGCTTTCTGGTTAATATATTTTGGATTCCGAAAAACACCTTCCAAAATCAAATCATAGGGAAATGAAAAAAACGATTAAAATAATTGTATTTACACTAGTTATTCTTTCGGTTCTTATTCTGGTTGTTTTATCCATTAAATTTTCACCGGTATATGTGTACCGTTTGATCACCCAGAATGTGGCCGACGTTTATGATTACCAACTTTACGAAAACAGAACTATAAAAGGCGCTGATAGCACGTTTCAGTTCAAGGAAAACCAAAATGAAAAATATGTTGAAGATTTGTTCCAGGACAGGATGTTGCGTTCCGGTTTTAAAACATTTGACGAATGGGCAGAAAAATCGCAAACCACAGCCTTGATTTTCATCCGTAAGGATACGATTTTATATGAGAAATACTTTAATGGATTCAGCAGGGATTCTTATTTCCATTCGCAATCGATGGCAAAATCGTTTATTTCATTTATGATTGGTGCGGCTATCGATGACGGGTTGATTTCGGGAGTAGACGATCCCATGACAAAATACATTCCGGAGCTCAAAGAGCGCAATACGCGATTTGAAAATATCACCATCAAAAACCTGCTCGAAATGCGCTCCGGGCTTGCATACAATACCAGCTACCTTCCAGGAACCAATATTCATGCTCCATGGCATGATGAGGCAATAGGGTACTACCATCCAAATGTTCGGAAACTGCTGCTTGAAAAGGTTGAAATTGCAGGTGAGCCCGGAGGCAATTTTCAATATTGCAATTACAACACCAGCTATTTGGGCTTATTAATCGAAAGAGGCACAGGCAAAACTGTTTCAAAATATCTTGAAGAAAAATTGTGGTCACAGATAATGGAATACGATGCTTTGTTTTCTATCGACAGCAAAGAATCGGGGTTTGAATACATGCCAAGCAGATTAATAGCCAGGGCAATTGACTATGCCCGGTTTGGGCGTTTATATCTAAAAGAGGGCGACTGGAACGGTAAACAAATAATTTCGAAGGATTGGATTAAAAAATCGACGAAGGAAGATAAATCCATTCCACGCAACATTTATCCTGAATGGCTTGGCGGTGACAATTGTAATCACACCTACTATAGTTACCAGTGGTGGGGCAATGCCGAATGTGATTCAAGCTATCAGTTTTTCGCAAATGGTAACCTTGGGCAAAACATTTATGTCATTCCCGACAAAGAAATTATTATTGTGCATTGCGGTAATTCGCTGGAATTTTACAATGAAGGCGACTTGTGGCATGTAGCGGATTGTATTCGTTTTAACGATTTTCATCAGCTAATTGTTAACAAAGGAGTAACAGAAGCTATTCGGGAATATCATGAAAAGAAAAAGCAGTATCCCAACTATCAGCCATTTGATGAGCGTTTTTTAAAGGATATAGGATATGCTTATTTGGATGGTGGTAAAACAGAAGATGCAAAAAAAATATTTGCATTAAATATCGAATCCTATCCTGATTCATGGCAGGTTTATAATAACATGGCAGAGGCCTATGCCAAAAGCGGGGATGCAGATTCTGCCATCATGTTGTATCAAAAATCACTAACAATGAAACCTGAAAACAACTGGGCTACGGAGAAACTAAAGATGCTTGAATAATTTCAGCTTAATGAATGTCTGACTAATGGACACACTCAGGTTTTCGATAGAGTAGCCGTAATGAAATAATTAGGATTTATTAAATAAAGAAACAAACCTCTAGAAGCTATCATCATGAGTAAAATAAAAAAAACATGAGATTTATTTTAATATGCATTTTAGGATTAATAATGGCTTGTTAAAATATAAACAAACCACAAAAGGATCAAACTCCTGAAAATCTAATAGCAGTGTTGGATAAAATTTAGCGCACAGAACAAGAACCCATAAGATTAAGAGACTCATTGATGAATATTTATGGCGCAGATTCAAAACAGTTTCACGAACAACAGGAAATCTATCAGAAAAATCACATTGTTAATGAGAGGAAAATAAAATATATCCTTGATAAATATGGATGGCCAACCAAAGAAATGATTGGAGAACGTGGCAATTTGACTATATGCAATGTCATTCAGCATTCAGATAATTCAATACGATTAAAATATCTTCCATTGATGAGGCAAGCTGTAAAAGAAGAAAAATTAGAACCACGTTTTTTGGGAAGGGCAGAAGATAGAATTGCAACAGAAAGAGGTGACCTGCAAATTTATGGAACACAGATAAAGTATTATCCTGAAACAAAATCTTTCAATGTATGGCCAATATATGACCCGGTGAATATTGATAAGAAAAGAGCAGAAATAGGACTTGGACCGATAGCTGAATTTTTAAAAACCAGGTTGGAAATTGAATGGCATATAGAAGAGCAAATAAAAAGGACGGAAGAATTTGAAAAAGAAAAAAACTAAAACAGAACTGTTTTTTGGTCTAATTCACCTTCCTCTGTCAAAATTTTTTGTGGAATTAACACTTTTCACAATAGGAGTAACCATGATTGGAAATCTAATTACAGGTTCAACATTTGGATGGATTTTTTGGAAACGCGGATTGCTGCTGGCTATTGCATTACATATTGCTTTTGATATTGTCTTTCACATCATTGGCTCGCCCTTTGGGTAGGTATAACTTGACAAGGCTGACACTACATGATATTTTTGTCAGATAGAGATAAGAATGTTAATAAAAAGAAACGCATTAAATAAATTTGACATCATGACTAAGAAACAAATAAAACGAATACTCAGAATAGCATTTATTCTTGCAAGCATCGGCTCTTTGTACTTCGTGCCATGGATATTGGTAAAGGCGTGGATAGTTCCACTTCCAGATACAGTTCAGGAACAACTAGACGAAGCAATTGGTTATGGGTTTGATGGGATGATTGTTTATGTTGACCAGGCAGGGAAGCCACCGGAGTTTTATGCTGCAGGCTGGCACGACCGAAAGACTAAAATACCTGCTTACCCGCAAGCCATATTCAAAATTGCCAGTATTACCAAGCTGTATATCGCTGTTGCTACCACAAAATTAGTAAAAGCAGGGCGTTTGTCCTTGGATAAAACACTCGCCGATTACTTTCCGGAACTTGTGGGAAGAATTGAAAATGCTGATAAAATTACCTTACGAATGATGGTGCAGCACCGGAGTGGCATTCCTAATTTTGTAGACCATCCTGATTTTTGGACAAAACCTCCGGAAAGCAGGCAAGAAACACTTGAGTGCGCACTGGATTTACCAGCTGACTTTGAACCAGGTGAAGATTATGGTTATTCAAATACCAATTATATGTTGATTGAAGACCTCATTGATAAAACCCTGGGCTATCCCCACCAACAATATATCAAGGAGGAAATTTTAATACCGCTTGGGCTGAAAAACACTTACGGGTCGCTTAGTGAAGTGAATATAGACGATGTGATGAGTGGCTATTATGTTGGCTACGATGAAGATTTTAAGTATGATAATGTAGGCTTAATGCTAGCGACAGCAGAAGATGTGGGCATATTCTTAAGGGCGTTAAACGATGGTTCGGTGTTTAATGAAGGTGAGCAGGAAATCTATTCATCCATTTATGAGTACGAACATACAGGCCTTATTGTTGGCTACCAGAGTATCGCTAAATATCACAAAGATATGGACATGGTAGTTATCCAATTTAATAATACAACCAACTTTAATGGATATGAATGGAACTTAGCTGAAATTTTTTATAACCGTATTGTAAAAATATTGAGAAGAGAAAAAAGCTCATAACATTTTGACTCGCGCGGAATATAATTATGATATTCAATAATAATAGAAATTAGAATTCTATCTTGCAATAATTGATCAAATTAACCACCCCTGAATGTAAATCATCAAAAAAGTTATGCAAACAAAAAAGCCACCTACATTTGAAACTCTGTAAGTGGCTGATTTTCTGGCTCCCCTAATTTACAAAATATCTAAATTTTTGAAGAATTGATTTTGATTCAAATTACATATAAGCAGATGAATATGTAACTTACCTCACCTTCACCATTTTTCCATTGCTAACCTCATTCCCTGCTTTCAGTATATAGTAGTATACTCCTTCTGCTAAACCCTGCGTATCCCATTGCAACTGCTGCTCCCCCTGCTGTTGCTCTTCTGAGTACTTATAAACAAGCTGTCCAAGTTTATTGTGGATGCTAAGTTGGACCTCAGCATTCTGACTAAGCTCATAAGAAATGGTTGTTGAAGCTGAAAATGGATTAGGAGTT
>PKSW01000049.1 GCA_002869465.1 Marinilabiliales bacterium | reverse complement strand
TATTTTAATTGATGGTGGTTCGGCTTCAGCCAGCGAAATTGTTGCCGGAGCCATACAGGATAATGATATCGGAACCATTATCGGCAGGAGGTCGTTTGGCAAAGGACTGGTGCAGGAGCAAATGAATCTTCCTGACGGGTCAGCATTAAGACTGACTGTTGCCAGGTATTATACACCAACAGGTCGCTGTATCCAACGTCCTTATAAGGAAGGGGAGGAAGGATTTGATGAATATTACGGTGAACAATTCCACCGGCTTTTCAATGGCGAATTACAAAGTGCTGACAGTATCAAATTCGCTGATTCATTAAAATATGTAACGCCAGGAGGAAAGGTTGTTTACGGAGGAGGTGGCATCATGCCCGATATTTTTATCCCGATGATCACCGATTCGATACATTCATTTTATAACCTGCTGGCCAACAAAGGGCTCATTTTTCAGTTCGCTTTCGATTATACCGATGCCAACAGGGCCAAATTAGCGAAATACGATAATGCCAAAGCTTTTGAAGAAGGTTTTGAAATGTCGAATAGGGAATACGCTGACTTGGTCGCCTATGCTGAAGACAAGGGTATCGAAGCTACCAGTGAGGAAATACGTGTTTCAAAGGATAAAATTAAAATTCTATTCAAGGCATTTGTCGGAAGGAATATTCTGGATGAAAAAGGATTTTACCCCATATACCATAAAATCGATACCACTTTTAAAAGAGCTGTTTACGAATTAAGTATCAATTAAACTTTTAACATTCATTAAATCTCTCGAAGAGAAACTTTTTATACTTTTGTATTTAGAACTTATCTAAATAAAAAACCATTAAAATTTAAATATTATGGCATACGAATTACCTGCTTTACCTTACGAATTAAACGCACTGGAACCACAAATTTCCAAGGAAACACTTGAATATCATTATGGAAAACACCATGCTGGATATGTAAAAAACCTGAATGGGCTGGTGGCCGGAACTCAATTTGAAAACTCAGGATTGGAAGAAATTGTAAAAAAAGCCGATGGTGGCATATTCAATAATGGCGCCCAGGTTTGGAATCATACCTTTTACTGGAATTGTATGGCACCTGATGGAGGTGGAGAACCTACAGGTGCATTGTTGAATGCGATAAAAAGTGATTTTGGCTCATTTGAAGCGTTTAAAGAGCAATTCAGTAAAGCGGCGGCTACACTTTTTGGATCAGGCTGGGCCTGGTTGGTAAAATCACCTGAAGGAAAATTGGAAATTGTTCAGGAAAGCAATGCCGGTAATCCTTTACGCAGTGGAAAAGAACCCATCATGACATGCGATGTTTGGGAACATGCGTATTATATTGATAAACGCAATTTAAGGCCTGCTTATATTGAAGATTTCTGGAAAGTAGTTGACTGGAATACCATCGGAAAAAGACTGTAATAAGCTTTAAAAAAGTAAAAGGCTGCCATCTTATTGGGGGCAGCCTTTTACTTTTATATTTGTAGGAGGTGATGAAAAAATAGATGATGTTTTTCTAAAGTTTGATCCCATCATAATGAAGAATAACAAGGAAAATGAATATAAGTCAGATACTTAATAGGGTATCAAATTTCATAGCCATTTTATTGACTCTTCTCCTGATATACTCTTGTACATGTCGTAAAGATAAAATAGATGTTAACGAAGGACGTGTATTGTATGATGCAGAGTTAAAAGTTATTCCATATAAAGAGGGTGATACCCTGAGATTTGCAAGTAATAATGAAATTCACGAATTCATTTGCAGCTATCGAGAACATTATTACGATAAGGGACAGCCTACATCTATCTCACACAACCCATGCGAAGGTAAAAGATTAATGAGTAAGGATGCACTGTCAGTTACATTAAAAACTGATTTGACGGCATATTATTATCAAAATTCCAAAGTGGATCAAGAAGATTCAGTTCCTATCAATTTATCTGTAGAATCAGATTATTTTGATGATGCATTTTCTAAATTTAGAATTGGTATGCGAGGACCATTTTATGGGGGAGCTAATTTATATTTAATTGATAACCAGATATCATATCAAGAGGATGATAGTCCTTCACATACAAGTTATCCATATTATGGTTTTAGTTATTATGAAACTATACTTATTAATAATGTAACCTATGAAAAGGTAATTTGCATTGAAAACAAACACCCTTTAAATGATAAGATTCCCTACTATTATAGCAAGTTATACTATAATGAAGAATTTGGAATTATAAGATTAGTGCGTTCAGATTGGATTGTTTACGACCTTGTTGGGAATGAGTAAGCCATTTAATAACTCAATACATTAATTTTTATTCAACCGTTACCGATTTAGCAAGATTCCTCGGTTGGTCCACATTACAGCCACGTAAAATAGCAATGTAATAGGCCAGTTTTTGTAGCGGAATAGAAGCCAGAATAGGTACCAGCATTTCTTCGGTTTCGGGTATTTCAATTATATAATCG
>PKSW01000088.1 GCA_002869465.1 Marinilabiliales bacterium | reverse complement strand
TGCTTGAACTCATCCAATTTTTCAGGCCGGGGTGAATCCACAAGAAAAGAAGCCTCAATGATTTCACCATTCTCATCATATCTTTTCAAATGCGATTTTCCAAATATCTCTTTGATGGCTTGGGTAACTTCAGATAAAGACACTTCGCCGGATTTTGCAGAAAAATTAAGATACAGGTTTTGATGCTGTGATTTCACTCCTTTGATAAAGAAACGACCCCACAAAATGATCATGGCAACGCCGAAAGCCACCAATACAACAAGCGTTTGGTTGGCACCAAGGCCAAGGCCAATAGCAATAGCAAAAAACAGGTAAGCCAGTTCTTCAGGTTCTTTTATAGCAGCCCTGAAACGAACGATTGACAAAGCACCAACCAAACCCAAAGACAAGGCTAGCGACGACTTTACAATTGATATGATCAACATCGTTGTAAAGGCAATCAGGAGGAAAACCCCTGCAAATTGCTTTCTGTTTGAAATGGTTCTGGCACACTTTATATACGTGTATTCAAGTATTATAGCCAAAACAATAATGACCACTGAATTGATCAGGAAATCTGTTATTGAAATTTGTTGTTCCTGGGTTATTAAAAACTTCTGAAAAAGGTTCCACCTGTTATCCATCCGGTAATGTTTTAAATATCAGTCCGTTTTTTGAAGCTGCAAAGTTAGAAAAATAAAATAATGATTTAATATGTTATTAAAGTAAAAATTTATGGCAGTACATAATCCTCCAACTTTCCAAAACGGTTTCTTTCACCTTGCAATGCAATTAAGTCAAAGCTCACTTGTCCTTGTTCATTTATGGACACAATCAAATAGTTATCATTGATACCTGAGCCCATTCCACCGGCCATATAGGTAATATTATCCTTTTTATAATACAGATAAGGTTCAGCAGGCTTATTGGCACCCAAATCACCGGCAATTAAATAGACTTGAGAAGCATAATCTTGTAATAATGGTTCAATGGTTCCCCAAAAATTAGTTGTATCAGGCGTATAAGGTGGCCAGTTGGTTACTACAGAATCAAAAACGGAGTCGTCATCCCACCAAATTAATTGATGCACAAAAATAAAAACTGAATTTACCCTTCCTCTGTGCAATTCTAGCGCTTGCTGTAAAAATGATAATTGATCTCCGCTTATACTCCAGTTGTCTATGTTGGCATCCAATAAAACGAATAACTCTTTATTTCGAAGAAAATATCTGTATGTTCTGTTGTTATGCTCCGGGTCACCATATTTTTGCGCGAACAGATCATTATCATAAATATCATGATTACCAGGTACCAGAAAAACAGGTAATCCCAACTCTTCAATATCGATATCAATCGCATCCCAGCTTTCTTCATTGCTGTGTTGCACTATATCACCGGTTAATATTCCAAATGACATCTTTGGATAAGATTTTATAGAATCAAATTCATTTTTAAATGGTGGATGGAAACCAATAGTATTAGTCCCGGGTTTTCCATATGTATGTCCGGCAACGAAAAATGAATAAGGCTCAACATATGTGTGTTCTGATTCACTATTGCACGATATGATGAAGATTAGCACAAACAGAATAAGATATTTGTTCATTTTAAAAATTTAATAGAATTTTTCGGACAGGTTTTCTTCTGTCCCTTTGATAATCGTACTATCGACCTGTAAAATGGACCCCACTTCGATCATCATTTTTGTTTTAGGATTTAAAATTGATGTATTTATCAGTATTATTTTACCTGGACCGTATTCCGGTTTCTTTTTTAATAATACCAATCCTATATTACAATCGCGTATTTCTGAGTTATATATTTCAACAATAGAGAGATCTTTTGACGCGACACCAATATTTGATTCAATTATCCTGGTATTTTCGACAGTAAGATTCGATTGCTCCCCACCACTTATACCTTTGTCATTTGCTTTTTCAACTATTACATTTTCAATATGAATCGTGCTACCCGAAAAATCAATTGCATCATTTCCAATATTTTTAAACTCAGTATTCAACAAACTGCCATTACTGAAGTCAGAATCAAATGCATCTCCATATATGTATTCAAAGCTTGAGTTATCAATTATAAATTCCGACCTGATAATATTTAATGCATCCTCACATTGATTACGATAAAAAAGCGTATTGGTAATATCCACATCCGATTCATAGAAATTTACAGCACCTGTCAGTGTCCATCCTTTATAGTCAAGTGTATTCAAATTTTTAAAAACGACATGTTCCAATCTAGATCTTCCTTTCGCTTGCAATACGGTAAAACCATTACCTGAAAAATCAGAGGAAGTTATTATAACCGGATTGTTTAATTTCCCTTCAATCAATACAGGAGCATATGAAATGATCATTGCTTTGTTAACAAGATCAATTTCGGTTCCGGCTTTTATATGAAGCTGATAACCCTGTGGAATGATTACCGGATGATCTATCGTAATTTTACCTTTCCTTACATGAATTTC
>PKSW01000023.1 GCA_002869465.1 Marinilabiliales bacterium | reverse complement strand
GGTTAACATATACAAGCCCATGCTCGATACAAGTCCACCCAGGTCTTCCTGGTCGGCGATGGTTTTGGCTACGATACCAAAAATGCCGAGTGGCGTAAATTTAATCACGAACAGGGTCACTTTCATCATTACCTCAAAAATGGCCGTGAAGAAATCCTGCAGTACCTGGTTGTATTTTTTTGCCACTTTGGTAATAAAAAACCCAAAAAGGATGGCGAAGAAGATAATAGACAGCATATCATTATTGACCATGGCCTGCATGATATTCTCAGGAACAATTTCAATAATGATCTCTGTAAATGATTTTTGTTTTTCAATCAGCCCTTCCACTTCCTGTACAAATTGAATATTGGCACCCACACCCGGTTTAAAAATATTAACCAGTATTTGCCCGGTGATAATTGCAAACAGGCTGGTCATCACATAATAGAAAAGGGTTTTTAATCCAAGTCTCCCAAGGTTACTTCCGGAGCCAATACTGGTAATCCCCGAAATGAGTGAGGATAAGATGAGCGGAATAATGAGCATTTTCAGCGCGCGGATAAAAAGATCACCCATCCAGCTGATATATGAAACAGGCGGATTATAATAAGCTGCTTTTAAGATCGAACTTTTATACTTTTCAAATTCATTACCGGGTAAGCTTTCAAGAGCACTTAAAAATTCAGTCATGGTGCCATACTGCTTTCCTGCCAGCGGGCCCAATTGATTTTGAATACTTACGGGGACGTTATTCCTGGTGAGAACTTTATAACTTTTTTTATTGATTTCGTATGTCGTAGGAAATGAAAGCCCATAAATAATGGCAATAATCAGAGCAAAAAGAATTTGCCAGTGCAAGGCAATTTTCCGCATAATTTCTGTGGTTGAATATATACCAAAAGTAGCAAAATCTTCCGTTTATATACTTTCCAAATTTTCAACAGTTTTTAAAAACTTGATTTATATTAACATGTTGTTTATCTTTGTACAACTTCTTGGGAAGAAGTGATTGAAAGCAACCATTAATGTAAACTTAGGCCTAAGTAAATGAAGCGATTTACCTTATCCTTATTACTACTGTTTTTTATTGGAGGTTCTTTTGCTCAATATCAGAATATACTGATAAGTGATGAGCAATATCCTGAAGAACCTTCCATCATGATGAATCCTAAAAACCCGAATCAATTGGTGGCAGGGGCGAATTTAAATAGCTATTATATATCAGAAGATGGTGGTTATAATTGGTCCAGAGGCGATTTGGTTTCGCAGGCTAATGGTGTTTGGGGTGACCCTGTCATCATTGTCGATACGGCCGGTGACTTCTATTATTTCCACCTAGCAAATCCAGAGGATGGCAACTGGATCGACCGGATTGTGTGTCAAAAACTCGATTTAGAAAGCGGTACTTGGAATGATGGTTCATATATGGGTTTGAATGGTACTAAAGCACAGGATAAGGAATGGGCTGTGGTGGATAGTGCTACCAATACCATTTACGTTACCTGGACACAGTTTGATCAGTATGGTACATCAGACCCTTCTAAATTCAGTAATATCTTATTCAGTAAATCAATTGATGCAGGCATGTCCTGGTCTGAAGCGATACAGATCAATGAGGTGTCAGGAAATTGTGTTGATAGTGATAATACAACCGAAGGTGCTGTACCTGCAGTTGGGCCGGATGGAGAAATATATGTTGCCTGGTCGGGTCCTGAAGGGATTGTGTTTGATCGTTCATTGGATGGCGGCGAAACCTGGTTAGACGATGATATTTTTGTGAGTGATCAGCCCGGTGGCTGGGATTATGATATACCCGGTATCAAGCGTTGCAATGGCTTGCCCATCACTTGCTGCGATTTGAGTTATTCTCCTAACCGTGGAACGATTTATGTGAACTGGACTGATCAACGAAACGGGGAAGATGATACCGATGTTTGGATTGCTAAATCAACAGATGGAGGAAATACATGGTCGGAGCCGATCCGGGTGAATAATGACCCTCCGGGAAAACAACAGTTTTTTAGCTGGATGACGATAGATGGAGCCAACGGAAACATTTATGTTGTTTTTTACGATCGCAGAAACTATGACGACAGAAATACGGATGTTTATATTGCTTACTCTACAGATGGTGGAGAAACATTTGAAAATGTATTGATCAGTGAATCGCCATTTTATCCTTCCAGCAATGTGTTCTTTGGAGATTATACAAATATTACCGCCTATAATGGTCAGGTAAGGCCTATCTGGACAAGGCTTCAAAACGGGCAACTATCATTATGGACAGCAATTATGGATGTTAATATTGGCATCAGCGATATTGCTGAATCCATGCCGTTTACCCTCGAGCAAAATTATCCGAATCCTTTTAGGGAAACAACCAATTTTGCTTATAAATTGCATGAGCCTTCATATATAACCCTGGCAGTTTATGATCTGCATGGAAGGCAGGTAGCGCTCTTAAAAGACCACCGGAGGATGGAAACCGGTAAATACATTGAAAGATTTGATCCGAAAGCCCATAGGTTAAAACCTGGTGTCTATTATTTTACTTTAAGTGAGCAAAATAAAATACAAAAACGAAAAATGTTATTTGTTGAATAAGTTGGTTAATAAGTCACTATTGCAAAAGACGCCATGCTGTTCTTATTTTTCTATTTTTGTTTGGATTACATCAGTTTCACTCTATGAATGACGAGAGGTTAACATTACTGCAAACCATCAGGGATATTGCCAATAAGAAAGGTGTAGGAGAAATTTCCCTGGAAAAACTTCGTCAGAATAAAGCAATCCCAAATGATCTTTTAAATAAATATTACACAAAAGATATAGATCTTGTAACTGATATCCTCACTGAAGAGAGAAAGAAATTCGAGGAGATTTTTGTTGATCATGATTTTGATGGTTATTACGACGCCATTGACATTCTTTTCACGGTGAGCAAAGAAATGGCCGGCAAATTTTTTAGCCTGAGTCCTTCGGTAACCTATGTGTGGAAAGATGTTTACCCTGAAGTTTACCAGGAACATATTCAGAAGAGGATTGACTTTATTTATATGAAAATCAACGTAAATCTTCAAAAAGGCATTATGAGTGGCTTTTACCGCAATGATGTGAGCACAGAACTGGTAGCGAGAAGATATATCAGTCGGTTGCTTGATCTGCATGACCCTGATAATTTTCCACCCGAGGAGTTTTCATTCCTAAAATTATTTGATCAAATGTTTGAAAGTTTCGTGAAAAGTATTGCCACCGAAGAAGGCCTGGCACATTACGAAAAAAAGAAAAAGTCAGCTAAATTTTAATTCTTAATAAGTTTCAATACAACTGTATTTGATTGCTCATCAGTTAAGCGGATAATATATATGCCGGGTTTAAACCATTGAATAGATTTGGAAATCTTATTGTCTCCACTGTGTAATTGAAGATCAGTTTGCATCAGTAGATGCCCGTAAACATTGTAAACCTGGAGTTGGGCATTACAAGGTGTTCTTACTCCAATTTTTAAATCCAATTGATTTTGAGCAGGATTTAAAATTGAAACATGATCAAACAAATCTGGGTTGAATTCATCAATTCCAAGTGCTTTCTCGGTATAAAGCTTCATAATAACCGGCAGATGATCCGAATTATGGTAAAGCGCATCCAATACATCTGGAGGCACACTTGTATTGGTTGGAGACGAATTCAGGGCCTTATTAAAGTGTTGTCCGTCTTGTCCAACTGCCCAATAACTATCCTCAATATAATGTATATCTTTTGTACCATGGTTGATGCTGCTGGAGATCAATATAAAATCAAATCGGTCGTCCATACCCCCGGTTGACGGGCAGCCATTCCCTGACGAATGAGTTGATTGCGTATGCACATTACTGTAGTTCGAATTGTTATGCCATTCCCCAGTCTGGTTAATAGGATCGATAAACCGAAGCGATGGGTTTTCATAATTCAGAAATTCCTGGTATGATGGTTCAGTGGGGCTGTACACATTAAAATCGCCCATCATCATATAATTGTTATTATCATCAAAATTGTCAAGCCAGTTCATCGTATTATTGGCCATTATTCTCCTTTTTTCCTCGTTTTCTTCACCTGAACTGGATTTTAAATGAGCCACAACACAAATTATAAAAGTGGTATCACCAGCCAATAAACCATCAGAAAGGAGGTAAAGTTTATATACATCTATATCACGAATATAGCTTTGTGCGATGTAATGCGAATGCAAATCCAGTTTGTTGGTATTGAAATACAGCATGTTTACGATATCAGTGTTGGCTACTGAAAGGAAGTTTGCTTTTTGGTAATATTCAACGCCATCAGTATTCAACACCTGGTCGAGTAAGTGCTGATGAATAGCCGGTGAATTACTCATTTCATTTACCGAAAAAATATCTGGTTTTGTATAATTAATAATTGTTCTGAGGTAACCATCTTTTTCGTTGATGTTGTTGTTGAGGTTATCGCACCAATCAGTTTCTTCACCATACCAAAGTAAATTATACTGTAGAATGGTGAGTGTATCTTGAGCGTAAGAAAAATTTAAAAGCAGCAGCGCATAAGCTATTAAAATCAGTCTCATAAGTTGGCTAATTTTCGGGCTTCTATAAGTAATTCAAGCATTTTTACACCTGCTTCAGAAATAACAGTTCCGGGGCCGAAGATGGCTACCACGCCTGCATCATATAAAAACTGGTAATCCTGTGCCGGAATCACACCGCCTACGATCACCATGATATCTTCACGTCCCAGTTTTTTCAACTCTTCAATTACTTGCGGTACCAGCGTTTTATGTCCGGCTGCGAGGCTGGAAACACCAAGTATATGTACATCATTTTCTACCGCCTGCCTGGCGGCTTCAGCCGGGGTCTGGAAAAGCGGACCGATATCCACATCAAACCCGATGTCGGCATAACCGGTGGCAACAACTTTGGCACCGCGGTCGTGCCCATCCTGTCCCATTTTAGCAATCATAATACGGGGGCGACGACCTTCCAATTCAGCAAATTCGTCGGCTAATTGGTGTGCTTCTTTAAATGAACCTTCCTGTCCTGCTTCAGAAGAATAAACGCCCGAAATAGACCGGATAACGGCTTTGTAACGCCCATATACCTTTTCACAGGCATAGGATATCTCACCTAGCGTAGCACGTTTTTGTGCCGCGTCAACAGCCAGAGACAATAAATTTCCTTTACCGGTTTCACAGGCATTGGTGATGGCTTCCAGGCTTTGCTGCACTTCCCGTTCATTTCTGTCTGCCCTGAGTTTGGCCAATCGTTTCAATTGTGCTTCACGAACGGCAGTATTGTCAATATCAAGAGTTTCTATCGGGTCTTCTTTTTCTAAACGGTATTTGTTCACCCCAACAATAACGTCTTTATGCGAGTCGATACGCGCCTGTTTGCGGGCTGCCGCTTCTTCGATGCGCATTTTTGGCAATCCGGTTTCAATAGCTTTCGACATACCACCCATTTCTTCCACTTCCTGGATGAGCGCCCAGGCTTTATGTACCAATTCGTCGGTGAGTTTTTCTACATAGTAAGAGCCTGCCCATGGGTCAACTGATTTGCAGATATTGGTTTCCTCCTGCAGATAGATTTGTGTATTTCTTGCAATCCTGGCTGAAAAGTCAGTAGGCAAAGCGATGGCCTCATCCAGGGCATTGGTGTGCAGCGACTGGGTATGTCCCAAAGCAGCCCCCATAGCTTCAACGCAGGTTCTGGCTAAGTTGTTAAACGGATCCTGTTCCGTCAAACTCCAGCCTGATGTTTGGGTATGTGTCCTCAGGGCCATGGATTTCGGATTCTTCGGGTCGAATTGTTTAACAATTTTAGCCCATAACATTCGTGCTGCACGTAGCTTAGCAATTTCCATAAAATGATTCATGCCCAGTCCCCAGAAGAAAGACAAACGGGGTGCAAAATCATCAATACTTAAGCCCGCAGCGATTCCGGTTCTAATGTAATCCAACCCATCAGCAAGCGTATAAGCTAATTCAATATCAGCCGTGGCTCCGGCTTCCTGAATATGGTAGCCCGAAATGGAAATGGAATTGAATTTGGGCATTTTCTGAGAGGTAAACTCGAAAATATCCGCGATGATTTTCATGGAAGGTTCCGGTGGATAGATATAAGTATTCCGAACCATGAATTCCTTCAAAATATCATTCTGGATAGTTCCCGACAATTCTTCCAGTTTGGCACCCTGTTCCAATGCGGTTACAATATAAAAAGCCATCACTGGCAGTACGGCACCATTCATAGTCATGGAAACGGAAATTTTATTCAACGGGATTTCATCGAATAGGATGTTCATATCCAGTATGGAATCGATGGCCACACCTGCTTTTCCTACATCACCTACCACACGTTCATGATCCGAATCATAACCACGGTGTGTAGCCAGGTCGAAAGCTACAGATAATCCTTTTTGTCCTGCTGCCAGGTTACGACGGTAAAAGGCATTGGATTCCTCAGCCGTTGAAAATCCGGCATATTGCCTTACTGTCCAAGGCCGTGTAACATACATGGTCGAATACGGTCCGCGCAGGTAGGGTGCCAATCCTGCGGCATAGTGCAAGTGCTCCATTCCCTTGAGGTCATCTTTGGTGTAGGCCCGTTTTACATCAATTTGTTCCGGGGTTTTCCAGTCAGCTTCAATTTGATGTTGTTTTTCCCATTCTCCTGTCGATATCTTTGGTTCAGGGTTTCTGAGGATGCTTATATTTTTAAAGTTGGGTTTCATGGCTCAACTGTTTTTTTGATATAATTTGATTTATTCGATTCCGATCAATTGCTGGTAATTTGAAAGTTCTTCCAATACATTCGATTTTATATGAATGAAATGAACCAGTCCAGCTGTTTTGAATTGATCGACCAGCTCTTTTGGATAACCGGCCAGTACAACAACGGATTGATCTTTTAAGGCTTCATACACGGGAATGGCGATGTCAGCATATTCTTCATCCGAACTGCAAATGACCACAATTTCAGGTTTAGCTTCTTTAGCGGCCTGAATGCCTTTTTCAATTGTCGGAAATCCGAGGTTGTCGACAACTTCAAATCCTGCACATCCGAAAAAGTTGCCTGCAAATTGGGCACGGGCTTTCCGCATGGCGAGATTTCCATAGGTAAACATCCAAGTCTTCGGACGAGGATGATCTTTGGAAAAAGCATCCGTTTTTAAACGGATTTCCTCGAATGCTTCGGCCCCGCGGCAGGGTTTCAGAATTTCAACTTCGTTTTTTTCTGCATTCACATGAATTTTTGAGGGTCGGTCAGAAATGTGTTCGGAAGTATTCGGGTACTGGTTGGTGCCGAGAATGGATTGTTTACGCATCGCAATATCCATATATTTCTTTTGGGCTTCCTTGTGCACCTTTTTCTGGATAAATCCTTGACGGAAAGCTTCGTAATAACCACCTTTTTCATCCACCTCGAGGAAAAGTTCCCATGCATGCTGAATGAGCTCTGCTGTTAGGTTTTCAATATAATAGGAGCCGGATGCCGGATCAGCCACTTTATCAAAAAACGACTCCCCCTTTAAAATGAGTTGTTGGTTGCGGGCGATGCGCTCAGAGAATGGGGTTGGTTGTTCAAATACTTCGTTAAACGGTAACACGCTCAGCGAATGAACACCTCCCAAAATAGCCGACATGGATTCCGTAGTGGTTCTCAGCATATTTACATAAGGATCATAAAGTGTTTTGTTCCAGCTGGCATTGGAGGCATGAATGCGCACTTTGGCAGCATTGGCATCATTTAAACCGTAGGCATTTGCCATTTTCGACCATAGGTACCTCGCTGCCCTGAATTTGGCAATTTCCATAAAATAATCGCCACTTACACCAAAATGCAACCTGAAACGGGGCGTAATTTCATCAATGTCGTGGCCTTTGTCAGTTAAGTACGTCAGGTAATCTGCCGCCATGGCCATGGTAAATGCCAGTTCGCTCACAATGCCTGCTCCCGCGTTTTTAAAAATGGTTCCGTTGATGGTTACAAGCTGAAAATTGGGCAAATGCGATCCTGTGTGGAACAGTTTACTTAATGTGTTAAAATCTTTTTCCTTCGACACATAAAAATGACCGTTCGCGCTGCACCTACTCAAAGGACAATATTCCAGTGAACCTTTTACTTTTTCGAGTTCGCGGTTGTATTTTTTCGCCAGGCAATCAATGATTTGGATGATGGTATAAGGATCGTCGCAGGAAAAGTTCAGTTCCATATAATCCGCTCGGATGTTCTTCAGCAGTTGTTCTACTTCTGATTCATCAGGTACTTTGCCGTTTTTGAAAATAAGGCCAAAAGAATCTACTCCTTTCATACGGATGTCAAGCAGTTTTTCATTGGCTTTTTGAATATTATCAACAACTACATCCTGCCTGACCAGCCATTCGTTGCCTTTGGCTTCATTACTTCTTACAAACGGAAAGTCACCAGGCAACACATCTTTTTGCGGAAGGTCAAGGTCTTCTTCCCTGTAAAAAGGCTGCACATCAAATCCTTCATCTGTCTTCCAGACCAGTTTCTTTTCATAGTCAGCGCCTTTCAGGTCTTGTATGATCTTTTCTTTCCATGTATCAGTTGAGATGGGTGGAAAATCCTGGAAAAGTTTATTTTTCGCCATATTGCTCTCTTTTATGCTTCAATATCAAGCCATTGCATATGTTGGCCTGAAAAATTTTGGCAAAATTACTTTAAATAGTTGTAACTGGCAGGAATTGTTAATTATTTAACAATAAAAAACCTTTAATAAACCTATTTTACCAAATCCATTTCTTCCACCAGGTATCCGGCGCCGGCAAACTTATCTACAATAAACAGAAAGTAGCGTATATCTATAGAAATATTACGGCAAACTTCGGGATCGTACATTAAATCGCTCATGGTGCCTTCCCAGCAACGGTCGAAATTCACACCCACCAATTCACCATCTGCATTCAATACCGGACTACCGGAATTTCCGCCGGTAGTATGGTTGCTGGCCACGAAAGCCACATGCATATTGCCATCCTCATCGGCGTATTGGCCATAATCTTTATTCTGATACAATTCTTTCAACCTGTCTTCCACCACGTAGTCGTAAATATCCGGGTCTTCTTTTTCCATGATGCCTTCAAGGGTTGTAAAGTGCTTATAATAAACAGCATCTTTTGGATGGTAACCGTCCACATAGCCATATGTAACACGGAGGGTAAAGTTGGCATCAGGATAAAAGCGTTTTTCGGGCTCCATTTCCATCTGTGCTTTCATATAAATGCGCTGCAGACTGTCCAATTCATGGTTGAGGAGGTTTCGTTTGGTTTTGATATCGGCGTCATAAAAATCCATCATTTCTGAAGCCATTAGATAGGCCGGATCTTTAACGAGTTTTTTATACTTTTTTGGTTTGTAATTATCCAGAAGTTCATTTAATGCATCTTCATTATCAAAAATGGATTTTGAGAATACGTAGTTTGTATAATCCTGGTAATTGTTTTTGTATTTGCTATGAATGGTGTTGAAGAAATCAGGTTTGAAAGGTGGTGTCAGATTTTCATCATACAATTTCAGCATGGCCGTCATCACTTCCTCATCAATAGGTTGGTAGTAATCCTTAAAAAATCCGGAAGTCCTTCTTTTCAGGCTTTCAATCTCTTGTTGGATGGCTTCTTCATCAATTTCGTCTGCTTTGCTCATCTCAACCAGTCCTGAAAAATTGCGGGCAAAACTAACGATCTCCATAGCCAGTCCGGCTTCGGCAATATAATCGGTAGCCAGCGAAATGGGCTCCAGTTGTTCGTAAGCCGTTTCGAAAGCAGGTATTAAATTACCATATTGTTTTTTCAACTCTTCTGAACTATTAGCCCATTCGTTGAACTCCGCTTCATAAGCCTGTTTTTTCTCAATGCCATCCAGGCGTTCAATACCACTGCTTTCGCCGATCATTTTTTTCCAGTAGTTAGCAACACGCGCATCTTTTGAAGCATACTGAATGCGAACTTTAGGATCAGCAGACGCATATTTATTGAAAATATCGAGGCGGGTTTCACGAAGTTTTATTTTATGCGGATTTCCTGATTCGGTGATCATTTCAACGGCGTAGGAGGGCAGGTATTCATTGGTGCGGGCCGGGTAGCCAAATACGAAAGTAAAATCGCCTTCGTCGACACCTTTGAGTGAGATCGGGAAGTGGTATTTCGGTTTGTAGGGAATGTTGTCTTCCGAATATTCGGCAGGTTTGCCATCTTTATCTGTATAAATTCTGAAAATAGAGAAATCACCTGTATGGCGGGGCCACATCCAGTTGTCGGTATCTCCACCGAATTTGCCAATATTGGAAGGCGGTGCTCCAACCAACCGCACATCTTTGAAAGTTTCGGTGATGATCATATAAAAGGCATTGCCTTTAAAGAAAGGTTTTATGGCGGCCTGGTACTCCGAATCTTTCTCAAATGCTTCAATGATCTTATCGCTGTTCTCTTTTATTTTTTCATCCCGATCTGCTTCACTCATATTGGGTTCAACTCCTTCCAACACCTGGTTTGTAACTTCTTCCATGCGCACCATCAGGGTAACTGTTAGGCCGGGGTTGGGGAGTTCCTCATCCTGGTTCATTGCCCAGAAACCATCTGTCAGATAATCGTTTTCAATGCTGCTATGTCGCTGGATAGCTCCAAAACCACAATGATGATTAGTAAGCAGCAAACCCTTGTCTGATATAATTTCTGCAGTGCATCCGCGACCAAACAATACAATGGCATCTTTCAGGCTTGAATGGTTGATGGAATAAATGTCTTCGGCAGTAATGTTCATGCCCATGGCTTTCATTTCCTTTTCATTCAATTGCTCCAACAGCATGGGTATCCACATGCCTTCGCCGGCTATTCCAGAAAGTTTGAAAAACAGGGAAATAATAAGAAATATAATAGACTTTTTCATTGGATTAAAATTGATTTAACAGAAGGGCAAAATTATTGAAAATTGGCCTTTTGCGAGTTGTTTTAAGATGAAATCATCCTCAGGAATGAATATTTAGAATGTTTATATCTAATGCATCCTCAAAGCGGATCATCGCATTTATAATACGGGCCTTTTCAAAATGCTTAAGATCTTCCGGACGAATATCTGCGACTCGGACGAGTTCCCTGTTTAATAGGCTGGCCCGCTGGGTGCCTCTTAAAAGCGGATGTGTGGGTGTGAGCCATTCTTTTCCATTGAAGAACAACACATTGGCATAGGAGGTGTCGGTTATTAAGCCGCGTTTAACGATTAGAATATCGTCACAATTACCTCTTTTTTCGAAAAGTTCATTTAAGCAGGAGCGGTCGCTGAATTTATAAGCGTAATCTAACTGATCGTCAAAGACGAGTTTAAGTAAAGAAATAGCAGGCATTTGATAAGGCATGAATTCAATTTTTTCAATTTGTTTCGCATAAGTGATTCGGCATTTGAAGAGATTTTTCTCTTTTTTCGTGGCTACTTCACTTGTAATTATTTCAGCGAGGTTTATCCGATCGTTACAATTGAATAATTCCTTTCTTGAGTGATTCAACCGCTTATTATGATATTCGAGATTGCGGATCGTACTGTTTTCAATTCGTATGGTTTCAAGCAACAGGCACATAGATCTTATTTATAAGTTCCTGGTATTCTTGCTCGCAATCGCTTTGCGAAGTAATACCACCACCACTTTTGTATATCAAACCAGTTGACGTTTTTTCAATAAACCGAATCATCACGCCGCTATCTATGTTCTCACCATCGAAAATGCCGAAAATACCTGTAAAATAGCCTCTTTCGTATTTTTCGGCTTCCCGTATAATTTCAAGTGTTTTTGCTTTGGGCGCACCAGAAATGGAACCTGCAGGCAGTAAAGTGAACATAATATCTCCCAAGTGTTCATTATAATCAGCAGGCAATTCGCCTGAGATTTCCGAGCTCATTTGAAGCAATTCACACTTATTTGTTTTGATATGATCGATATACTGAAAACGGGCTACCCTGACATTTTTGGCTACCATGCTTAGATCATTCCTGATGAGGTCGACGATGGTGTGGTGTTCTGCTACTTCTTTATTACTGCTAAGCAGGGTTTTCTTTGCATCAGGAAAATTTGCATCTATCGTGCCTTTCATAGGGAATGAACTGATTTTTCTGCCTTTAGTTTGAATAAAAATCTCTGGCGAATACACTGCAAAATGATCTTTAAACCAGAGTTTGTATTTAGCCTGGCTGGCCGCATATATTTCTTTCAATGAATAGTTGCATTCTACTTCGCTTGGCATGGTCAGGTTTAGCAGAAATGAATTGCCATGCAAAATATGTTGTTGAACCAGGTTGAATGCCTTTTCATATCTTTTAAAATCTACAGGATTAAAGTTGAAGTTAAGTTGCTTTGCCGGCTTTTTAAAATCTGAAACATTGGTTATACCATTAATTGAATACAGAATTTTATTTGAATCAATCAGGTCAAGAGGAATTATATGTGGCTGCTTCAACTTATAATCCAATACGAACAAAAAAGGGATCTTGCGTTTCCCCAATTTATTCATCTGATGACGTGCCGAATGATTCACCTTCTTGTTTTACCGCAAAAATAAGCGGATTACCTCAGCTTAGGAAGCCTTCACCGCAATTGTTTCAATCTCGATCATCACCCCGAGCGGAAGTTCTTTTACAGCAAATGCTGCTCTTGCAGGTGGGTTTTCGGGATAATACTTCGCGTAAACAGCATTCATGGCCGCAAAGTTTTTCATATCGCTGAGCAGGCAGGTTGATTTTACCACGTCAGCAAATGAATAACCTGCTTTTTCAAGAATAGCTGCAATGTTTTTCATTACCTGATCTGTCTGAATACTAATTTCCGCTTCAACCACTTTTCCTGTTGCCGGATTTACAGGCACCTGTCCCGAAATAAACAACATGCCGTTCATTTCTACTGCCTGGCTGTATGGGCCGAGTGCGGCAGGTGCATTTGATGTATGAATGATTTTTTTCATGGTATTTAAGTTTGTTCAAAGTTAGCAATATCATGAATCCGGACTTGTAAAATATCTGACTAAAAAGCCAAAACATCCATATATTTGTCAGGTCATCAAATTAAAGTATCCATGTACACACCGCCTGATTATTATTTAACTGATGAATTACTTTCTGACGAACACAAAATTGTAAGAACCGCAGTCCGGGATTGGGTGAATAGATCCGTCAAACCCATAATTGAAAAAGCAGCCCAGGAGCATATATTTCCAATACATCTGATCAGAGAAATGGGGGAGATTGGTGCTTTTGGCCCATATATTCCTGAAAAGTATGGCGGCGCGGGTATGGATCATATCGCTTACGGGATCATTATGACGGAGTTGGAAAGGGGTGATTCGGCCATACGTTCGGCAGGCTCGGTGCAGAGTTCGCTGGTGATGTACCCGATTTTCACCTTTGGAAGTGAAGAACAACGAATGAAATACTTGCCCGGGCTGGCTACAGGTGAATACATCGGCGCTTTCGGACTAACCGAACCCAATCACGGCTCCGATCCTGGCAGCATGCTGACAAACTATGAAGATAAAGGAGACCATTTTTTGTTGAATGGTTCCAAAATGTGGATCACCAATGCGCCCATTGCAGATATTGCAGTTGTCTGGGCCAAAGATGAAGAAGGCATCATAAGGGGGCTTATTGTGGAGAAAGGAATGGAAGGATTTTCAGCACCTGAAACGAAAGGTAAATGGTCGCTGAGAGCGTCATCAACCGGGGAGTTGGTTTTCGACAACGTGAAGGTGTCAAAAGAGAATCTGCTCCCGAACGTAAAGGGTTTGAAAGGTCCATTGATGTGTTTAAACTCGGCACGTTATGGGATTGCCTGGGGTGCGATCGGCGCCGCTATGGATTGCTATGATGCTGCTCTAAAGTATGCACTGGAAAGAAAACAATTTGGTAAACCCATCGCTTCTTTTCAATTGCAGCAGAAAAAACTGGCAGAAATGCTGACGGAGATCACCAAAGCGCAACTTCTGATATGGAGGTTAGGGGTTTTGCGAAATGAAAACCGGGCTACCCCGGCTCAAATATCCATGGCTAAAAGGAACAATGTGGAGATGGCACTCAAAATAGCCAGAGATAGCCGTCAGATACTAGGGGCGATGGGCATTACCGGCGATTTTCCCATGATGCGGCATATGATGAACCTGGAATCAGTTATCACCTACGAAGGCACCCACGATATTCATCTGCTGATTACAGGAATGGATGTGACTGGTATCCCCGCATTTGAATAAAAAAAGGTGCATAAAATAAATTATGCACCTTTCAACCAAAAATTATAATTTCTTATCTTGTAACAGTTCCTGTTGGGAAATTTAAATTCTGTCCCATATCATAAACTGTATGGTCCATAGCTGCTGCAGGAATATTATGCACCAGTGGTTTTAAGGTAAACGGATTGGGACTGTTATCCGGTGATGGTTCTACACTAATTACAGCTGTGCCTCCGGCAATATCCGTTGGGAAACTCAGCATAGATGGTTCATTCATCAAAAAATCTTCGCCTGGAAAAAATCCATCAGCGCCATTCACATCCGGTAAAGCCATGCTGCCACTAAAAGGGTCAGCATCATCGGTTGCTGCAAGCTTTGTGAATGTGCCAGTTGTAACAGGCATTCCATCAATAACTACCCATCCTTCATATTTCCAACCATCAGGAAGCTGCGGTAAGTCGAGGCCAACTGTTGGGCTTCCTGTTGAGAGGTCTAAAAACCAGATGCCGCTGTTCTCATGTGTATCAGCGCCATCCGTTGGTGTGGCCAAAATATATTTTCCTGCTGCATTCATAAAATCGCCTACTGGAGCAATTGATAATGTGGCGTTAACACCTGAAAAATCCCCTGCCATCATTTTTGTGGCAGCTGGAGCCGGGTCTGAATCGTTTTTAGGCTCGATGGATAAAACAAAAGTTGTTGCATTATCAACATCCGAAGCATTCAATTCAAACATTGTTTCTGATAGATTGCCATTCTCATCTACAGTAAAAGTGCCTGTCGAAACAGGTGATCCGTTCACGATCAGCCAACCTTCATATACATAATCAGCGCCGAGATCTTCCAATCCGGTCATGTTTACTGTAATATTTTTCATGGTTACCTCAGGGTCTTCGTCTTTTTTGCATGATGATATAAGGAGTAAACCAATAATCGCCATTAACATTAATTTTTGTGTTTTCATTTTAGATTTAATTTGTGAATAAAATAGTGTTATCAATAGCGAATATGAAAACAAGGTCAAAATAGTTGCCCGGGAAGATTAAAAAATATAAACGAGTCCTATTTTAAAGTTGAGACCCTGCACATTAGTGGCGAGATTGTCCTGTATATTAACTTTAGTTATGTTACTAAAATACCTGGCAGATCCATT
>PKSW01000048.1 GCA_002869465.1 Marinilabiliales bacterium | reverse complement strand
GTTCTGGCACATGAAATTGGTCACTACAAGAAGAACCACATTGTGAAAGGATTGATCATGTCGCTAGTTCAAAGTGCTTTCATGATCTGGCTACTGTGGGTTGCTATTGATGTTCCAGCTATGTCATTGGCACTGGGCGCCCCCGAAGCCAGTTTTTATATGGGTATTGTGGCTTTTGGATTGTTGTTTTCTCCGGTTTCATTGCTTACGGGTATCCTTTCAAACATCACTTCAAGGAAATTTGAATACCAGGCGGATGCTTTTGCGAAAAAAAATTATTCGGGGAAAGCACTTATCAATGCCTTAATAAAATTGTCGGTGAAGAATTTGAGTAACCTGACACCTCATCCAGCCTACGTTTTCTTCCACTACTCCCACCCTCCTATCCTGCAAAGGAAAAAAGCCCTGGAAGACTAAGGTAACAATTCGTCAAAGTTAATACCCGCATTTTCAATCATTCGCTTGTTCTTTTTATAGAAACTTTCTATGGCTTCAATGGTGACTGAGAATGTGACGCCATAATTTATATTCAGTTTTTTTTGTGCGTAAAAGACGCCTTGATAAGGGTATTTCACATGGGTATGATCAAGCATATCTTCATCAGGCTTTAGATAGGTAAAATTTTCTGCGGACGCCGATTTTGCCATCCCAATCCATTCGAAATTAGGTACACCATCACGCAACGCGAATACAGGGCTGCCACTAATTCCTTTATTATATAATGCGTCTGTAAGAAATACACCGTTTTTGGTTTTATCAGGATTGCTGACAATAGCGCGGGTGACCATCAAATTACCCAGGGGATAGCCCATGATATAAACGAACGTTCCCCATTCAAGTTCACCGGTGTTTCCTGATTTATATGTGAAAACATCCTGACGTTCGACATGCGCATCCAGCTTCTTTTTAAGCAAGGCAATATCGTTCTTCCTGTCCAGCACCACGATTTCAATATCTTCCCCATCGGGTAAGCCGGTAATATAATTTTGCTGCCGCACTTTTACAGATATTGATTGTAATATGGTTTTTTCTGCATCATACCAATTAAAAATCGTATCCGGATAATCAACTACATGCGCGCAGGTCAGCAATCCGATTGTCTTTCCATCGTAATAAACAATAGTAGCCGTGCCGGCCACCGATTCATTAGTAACATCTTCACTAACTGACAATTCCTTTATGTTTTCTTTTGTTATTGAGTTTGTCTTTAATTGATTTTCCGGAGGAAAAACATAGGTCATATAAAAAGCCAGACAATCCAGTTTTTTAATAGATTTTGAAATTTCACTCAATTGATCAGAAACACTCTTATCAGGAAACTCACTATCATATCTTCCGTCAGGATTCATGGACTGGCCCGTTACATTTTCATTGGTTTTGCAGGAGTTAAGAAAAGTAATTGATAACAATAGAATGACTATTCTATAAAATTGGATAAGCATTAGATTTAGATGTCTTTTCTTCGATAAAATAAAAAAATGAGCCCGGTAAAAAGGCAACAATAAAATAAACAAGCTATGGCGTCAAGCGGTGAAACGTTTTCCCGAAAACTAACACCAAACATTTTCATCAGTGCCGAATTCGGAATATCAATCAGGTTTCCGATAGCTTCGCCAGGCAAAAACTTCGCCACAGAATCCGGAATACTTCCACTGATAATAGGCTCAATAATATATGAATAAAGCGCCAGGGCACCGATTGCAAGAATGGATCGCTTCACCAGAAATGCAATGAACATGGCCATAATGCTGAATGTGAGCACCTCCAGAAAATAGGCTGGTATAAATATGGCTTTTTGCAATGCTAATGCAGTTGTATATTCTTCTGTATATGATAAGCCAAGTATCAAGCCCGAAACAAATAAGATCGCGGCACTGGCCAGACTTAATAAAATTACGAAAATTAATTTCGATAAAATGAATTGGTTTCGGCTCATTCCGTTCATAATATTCTGCCGCATGGTTTTATTGCTGAACTCATTCGTGATAAAAAACAAGACGATCAGCGCTAAAAATATTTTCAGAAACCCGGCAAAAAAAGCCAGATTCTGCCAAACATACGGGAAAGAGTATAATGTAAACCCGGGCATAGTAACAGGGGCGCTGGTACTCGCATTGGCCAATACCCCGTTTACCAACTTTTCTGCGCCGAAAAAAACCATCAGCAGCAATGCAGCATAAATACCGGTCATTACCCAGAATACCTTACTGTAAAAGTACTTTTTGAAGTCTATTTTTATTAATCTAAGCATCATTTCCGGATAATAATTCTAAAAAATATGATTCAAGGCTTCTTTTTCTGAGTGAGATGTGCGAAAGGTAAATACCCTGCCCGGCAAGTTCCTTATTAACCCATGCTGGATCAACATCTTGTTTCAGAGATAAAACCAATGTTTCTTTTTCTACTTTACTCTCACTAACGAATTCAAACTTCGAAGTTGCAGTTTTTAGTATAGACATGTTCTCTGATTTCAATTCGAGCTGTGAAGAGGAATTGAGCACATCCTCTACCTTACCTGAATGCAGCGATTTTCCTTTATCAAGAATGGCTACATGTGAGCAGGTTTTTTGCACTTCATCCAGTAAATGGCTGGCCAGTATAACGGTCAAACCTTTATTGGCAATATCAATGATCAGGTTCCTGATCTCTGCAATGCTTTTCGGATCAAGGCCATTGGTAGGTTCATCCAGTATCAGTACTTCGGGATTACCAATCAGGGCGGCAGCAATAGCAAGGCGTTGCTTCATGCCAAGCGAAAAAGTTTTGAATTTGCTTGTTTTTCTTTCATACAATCCCACTTTTTTCAATATTCCATCAATCTCATCATACTTTGCACCTTTAATATCAGCAACAAGTTCCAGGTTTCTTACCGCTGATAAATACGGATAGAAAAGCGGCTGCTCGAGCAACGCGCCAATGCGTCTTCGGACATAGCTGTCAGGAAGCTTGCCAAACCAACGGTAATTACCTCTGTCAGCTTTTAAAATATCCAGTAATATCCCAAGCGTTGTTGTTTTTCCACTTCCGTTTGGACCAAGTATACCAAATACTTCACCCTTGTGTATGGTAAGGGTGAAATCATCCAGGGCTTTAATGTGGCCGTAGGATTTACTTAAGTGATCAATTTCTAAAACAGGTGTCTGCAAATCGTATGAGTTTTATAACACAATAATACTAAATCATTTGTCTTAAACGGAAATATGCTGATCATATTTTTCTTGTCCCTTTATAACTTCCTGTCTCTGATTATTTACTTACTTTTGCAGTCCATTTATTTATACAAAAATTAAAAATAGGTATGAAAGTAGGAAAAGATAAAGTAGTAACATTAACTTATGTATTAAGAATGAATGATGAAAAGGGCGAAATCATTCAGGAAGTAGACGAAAGTAGACCCTTTGTTCATTTATTTGGTGCGGGTACACTTTTACCGGCATTTGAAGCTAATTTAGACAGTTTGGAACCCGAAGCAACTTTCGGTTTTTCAATTCCGGCATCTGATGCATATGGCGGTAAAAATGACGAAGCAATAATAGAACTTGATAAAAGCCTATTTGAAATTGATGGTAAAATTGATGACGAATTGCTTGCCATTGGAAATGTAATTGCAATGCAGGATCAGGATGGGAACCCCGTGGATGGAAGGGTTTTAGAAGTTAAAGACGATACAGTGATCATGGATTTCAATCACCCGCTTGCTGGACAGGATATCCATTTCTCAGGAAAAATTCTTGAAGTCAGGGAAGCTACTTCTGAAGAGCTTGACCACAAGCATGTTCATGGTGAAAGTGGTCATCACCACTAAGAAATTTTAAAAATATAAAAGGAATACGGTGGGTTTTTTATGAAGATCTACCGTTTCTTTTTTCCACTCGTGGATTCTTTTTGTTTTTATGGATTCACTTTCCATCGTCAGGTTGGTTGCTATACATATTTTAGTGTCTGATTTACAGACTTCAAAAAGTTTTGCAAGCAATTGGTTGTTGCGGTAAGGTGTTTCAATAAAGATTTGTGTTTGTTTCGATTCCCTTGATGCCAATTCGATATCGCGGATTTTCTTCAGCAATGCTTGCTTATCAACCGGCAGGTATCCATGAAACGTAAAATGCTGCCCGTTAAAACCCGAAGCCATTAATGCCAAAATGATGGAGTTGGGCCCTACCAGCGGAACCACTTCAATACCTAGCTCATGGGCCATTTGCACAATGACAGCACCCGGATCCGCAACGCAAGGTGTTCCTGCTTCAGACAATAACCCTATCGACTTTCCTTTAACTACAGGAGTTAAATAACCGGAAATCTCATTTGAATGCGTATGCTTGTTCAGTTCGTGAAATTTCAACTGATCAATGGGCAGCGGATGAGCTATTTTACTCAGGAACCTTCTGGCTGTCCTGAGCTGTTCAACAATAAATTCATCCAGTTGATGGACTATTTTTATATTATAATCAGGTAAAACTTTTTCAGGCTCATCAAGTCCGCCCAAAGTGGTTGGAATTAAATATATCTTTCCTTTTTTCATCTATCAGAAAGGTAAATTTTTCAGATCAACATTGCCACCTGAAATGATAATGCCCACCTTTTTACCACTTACGGTCACTTTTTCTTCCATAATGGCTGCAATTGGCACGGCTGAAGAAGGTTCGATGACGATCTTCATTCTTTCATAGGTCCATTTCATAGCTTTTATAATAGATGCATCACTTACAGTGACTATCTCTTTTACATATTTTTGAATGATTGGAAAGTTACGTTGTCCCAGTGAAGTAAGCAAGCCATCTGCAATGGTGTTTGGAGAAATACTTGGAATAATTTTCCCGGCGTTAAATGACCGATAGGCATCGTCAGCACCAGACGGTTCGCAGGCGATCACTTTTGTGTGATTTGAAAAATAATCCGCTGATAAGGCTGTGCCGCTTAGCAGGCCTCCACCACCTACCGGACATAAAATCATATCCAAATCCGACACTTCTTGCAGCAATTCCATCGCGGCAGTTGCCTGTCCTGCAATTATATCATAATTATCGTAGGGATGTATTTCTGATGCTCCTGTTTTTTCAATTATTTCTTTAAGTGTCGATTCGCGGGCTTCCAAGGTCGGTTTGCAAAAAGTAATAATTCCGCCATATCCTCGCACAGCTTCAATCTTCACTTTTGGTGAATTTTCCGGCATCACGATATAAGCCGGAATCTCAAATAACCTAGCCGCACGGGCAAGTGCCTGGGCATGGTTGCCTGATGAATGCGTACCAACACCTTTATTAAGTTCTTCTTTTGATAGATTCAGAAGCGCATGAACAGCACCCCTTGATTTAAATGCACCTACTTTCTGAAAGTTTTCGCACTTAAAGTATAAATTAGTTGAAAAAAGCTGGTTGAATGTATCAGATGTTATAATGGGGGTTCTGTTGATATATGGCTTAATCAGCTCAGCAGCCCTAACAATATCTTCTTTATTTGGTATCCGGTTGGGCACAAAAGCTATTTAATTCTTAGCATTTTTAACGATCACATCTGTAGCTTTATCCAGATAATCATAAACTGTTTTGATATCGATCTGCCAGGATGTAATGGGATCAGGAACCGTTTTATTCTTGCCAGGTTCCACCAGATTCATTAAGTAGTCGATCTGCTGCAACTGTTCTTTTCCCTTTGCTAATTCCTTTACATCCCGATAGGCTTTGGTATCCATCACATAAATTTTATCAAATTTAAGAAAGTCTTCTTTTTGAAAAATTCTTGCTTTATTATTAATTTCAAGTCCGACCTCTTTTCCAAATTCAAGAATTCTTTTATCTGGTAGTTCATTAATATATAATGTTTCAAATCCTGCCGAATCCACTTCTGCATTGATACCGTTTTCCTTATATTTTTTTTGTAAAATGGCTTTTGCCAATGGTGATCTTCCTATATTACCAGTGCATACGAAAAGTATATTCATTCTAATTCTCCTTTACTAATTTGCAAATTATAAAGTTACAATAATTCTATCCAATTGTCAATTGATCAGGCAAGAAAAGTTAATAAATCATACAAATATGATCTTGTTCTGAGATAAATAATTTACAGCTTTAACTTCTTATCAATTTCTTCCACGTAAATCCTGAATCGCTTATCTGTTTCAACCAGATTATTTACGGTCCTGCAAGCATGCAGCACAGTTGCGTGGTCTTTATTGCCACAATGCAAACCAATAGTTGCCAGGGAACTTTTCGTATGTTTTTTAGAGAAAAACATGGCAAGTTGCCTTGCCTGAACAATTTCGCGCTTCCTTGTTTTAGAATTTATAGCTTCTAGAGGAAGACTAAAATAATCACAAACTACCTTTTGGATATAGTCAATTGAAATTTCACGGGCGCTGTTTTTGACAAACTTGTCAATCATTTGCTTGGCTAGTTCCAGGGTAATCGATTTCTTATTCAGTGTGGATTGAGCCAAAATAGAGATTAAAGCGCCTTCCATTTCCCGGATGTTCGTAGTAATGCTATAGGCTAAATATTCAACAACCTCATATGGCATTTCAATGCCGTCTTTGTACAATTTCTTTTGAAGTATCGCAATTCTTGTTTCCAGATCTGGCACCTGTAAGTCGGCGGCCAATCCCCATTTAAACCTGGAAAGCAAACGTGGTTCCATACCTTTCAATTCAACAGGTGGTTTATCCGAGGTTAATACTATTTGCCTGTTGTTCTGGTGCAGATGATTAAAAATATGAAAGAATACATCCTGTGTTTTCTCCTTGCCTGCTACAAACTGAATGTCATCCATGATCAGCACATCAATCATCTGATAGAAATGGATGAAATCATTCTGGTTATTATTTCTTACAGAGTCAATATATTTATTGATAAACTGATCTGTTTTAACATATAATACGGTTTTTTCAGGAAAATTGCTTTTTACCTGCAGACCTATGGCGTGCGCCAGGTGAGTTTTTCCAAGGCCAACGGAACTGTAAATAAGAAGTGGATTAAAGGCTGTTTTGCCAGGATTTTCTGCAATGGCCCAACCTGCTGAACGGGCCAGACGGTTACAATCACCTTCGATAAAATTATCAAAGGAATAGGTTTCTACGAGTTGCGATTCTACTTTAATTTTTTTGAGTCCGGGAATAATAAAAGGATTTAAAATATCCCTTTCGCCACTTTTAGTCAAATCGATGGGCATGGACACCGGGTTGTTCCTGGTGGCCCTTTTGTCGTTTGAAGGATAGTTTGCTGAATAGGGTTTGGAATCCTGATAAGAGCTATCCATGATAACACTATATTCCAAACGGCCACCCGTACCAAGTTCTTTTTTGATGGTTTTTTTAAGCAGCCCAATGTAATGTTCCTCTAACCATTCGTAAAAAAACTGGCTAGGCACCTGAATGGTTAATACATCTTCTTCAAGACTAACAGGTACAATGGGTTCAAACCATGTTTTAAAACTTTGAAAAGGAATGTTATCTTTAATAACTTTTAAGCATCGTTCCCAGACTTCACCGTGCTTTTTTCTCATTCTCAAATAAATCTAATATTCTATAATTGCTGTACAAAATGGATTTTTCAATAAATCCCTGGTTTTTAATCGAATCACAAACTTCTATTGGAGCCGCAAAAGTGTTGAACAAAAGTCAATCAAAAAAAGTTAAAAAAAAATATTTTTTTTGGTTGACATTCAACTTTTTTATTCGTATATAAGGAAACCGTTTACAATTATTTATCTAACTGTTTTTCAACTCGCTTATGGCAATCCCCCTTATATTTTCAAACCTAAGAAAAACTTTATCAAAAATATTTTTTTTTATTTCCAAATTGATCAGGCAATCCAATTCAAATTTCTGATCCCTTATTTTAAGATTTTCTTCTTTGATCACCCGCATCACTTCATTCATCAAAGGATATTTGAAACTTACCGATACAAATCTTTTTAGATGTTCTGTTTTTACATTCGCATGGCTGATAGCATCTATAGTTGCCTGCTTATACGCATTTATCAAACCGCTGACGCCCAACTTTGTTCCGCCGAAATACCTCACCACAATCACACAAATATTATACAACTCATGTGAATATAATTGGTTAAGAATCGGTTTCCCCGCTGTGCCTGATGGTTCGCCATCATCATTGCTGCGCACTTCTTCCTCTTCCGGGTTTACACGGTATGCATAACAATGGTGGCGCGCATTATGGTATTCTTTTTTTACAGCGGCATATACATCTTTAAATTCATCCTCGCTCTTTACTGGATGTGCAATTGCAATAAACTTACTGCCCTTTTCTTTGTAAAGTCCTTCCGACTTTCCTTTAATTGTTTTGAACTTAAAAATCTCTTCCATACGTATTTCTATCCTAAACTTACCAGCATGATAGCGATTATAGCCATTAAAATACCCAGCCAGTTTGCTTTGCTTAAGTTTTCCTTAAAAATAATAAAACTGATCAAAGCCGATAAACTTACAATTCCCACATTCACTACCGGAAATAAAAAACTGGCCTGATAAACTGCCATACTTTTTATAAAAAACCAGGCACCCCAGTAGTTCATGGACCCCAGAATCAATCCGCCCAATAGGCTTTTATACGAGAAGAATTTACCTTTTACAAACTGGGTGAAAAACAGATACACTACTCCGATGCAGAGTGCCACCAGAAAAATAAACGACAGGAAAAGCCCTTCGTCATTCTTCATATAAAAATGCTGCGTGTATTTCACCATACTATCGTTAATACCATTCCCGAGTAATAATAGCAACGGAAGCAGGATAAATTGCCGGTTAATTTTCAGTCCTTTTTCAGGTTTAAAAATGAAATAAAAAGACAGCAACACCAGCAATATGCCAACGATCTTGAGTACACTCAGATGGTCGCGGAACAATAAAAAACCGGCCAATACCGGGATTGCGACCGACATTTTACTGGCTACAGCCGTAATGGCCATTCCTGCTTTGTCAGACGATAAACCAAACAGTTTATAAGTAAGAATAAAAAATACACCTATTATAATAGAGAGTTCAAACCAGGGCATAGACTGCCATAAACCGAAATTTAAAGGGGCATCCCAAATAAGGAAGCCAAAGCCCGCTGCAAAAAAGTAATTGATTGTTATGACCTGGTTGAGGTCTAATCTCATTATACTTATGACCTTAAACGCGATGATAACCAGGGTTCCAAAAAGTATAGTGAGCAACAACGCAGCCATGCTGTTTTTTTTCAAACAAATGTAATAAATGAGCTAACATGGCATCGGCTTTATTTGTAAATTTGCATTCAAGTTACCCATCAATATTATTTCAGCTTAAAAAAATGATTAACAGACTATTACATCTAACGATCTTAAGTATTTTCTCTGCCTCAGTGGTGTTTGCTCAAATCGATTCAAATCAAATATTCTATAAGCGGTTTGAAAGTGACTCCGACACAATGATTGTTCAAGCCAATTTTATTCAACTGGCTGAGAAATTAAGTGGTAATTACGAACTATCAGTCATTGACCAGGAAACAAAAACCATTGAAGTTGATGGATATATTGATGAGGGTAACCAGGCTGTGATCAGTAAACTGGGGCATAATGATCCGGTATTTAAAGGTGTTTTTCTTGATGACCGGTTTACAGGTATCTGGAATCCAGGAAAAAGTGGAAAAGAAATTGAGCTTCTTGAAAGATACCCGGAGGGAAGTATTCCACTCAGTATTTACTATCTAAGGTCGGAAACAAATTTGGTTGACGGTGAAACGGATTCACCAACAGCTGAAATAGAACTTACAGTTCTTTACCCCGACAGTTCGTATCGACAAGATACTGTCATTCAAAATATCGAACAAATCATCAATAGGCATTTCATCAATACGGAAAACTACATATTGCATCCCGATTCTCTCCTGATCCTAACTGAAAACGCATTCTATACCTTGTATAAAGAATTGAATACAGATTGGCATGATAGCGGTAGTTCGTTCGACTGGCTGAAAGAAACAAGCATGTCAGTTACTTACAATTCCAATTATATTTTGTGCCTCGAATATCTGGACTATGTTTATTCGGGTGGAGCACACGGAATGACCAACTTATCCTATGATATATTCAATTTAAAAACAGGCAAAACGCTCGATTTTCATGATTTTTTCATGGAAGGTTCGTCAGAAAAACTGACTGAGATTTTGACATTGCAAATACGCAGCGACAAACAAATTCCCGATAGTATTCCATTGACCAAAGCGGGCTATTTTATTGACAAAATTAAACCTGGGAACAATATTTATATGAACGGCAGCGGTATCGGATTCGTCTATAACCCATATGAAATCGCGCCGTATTCAACAGGAATTACAAATATCTTCATCGATTACAATCAACTCGCCGGACTGTTAAATGAAAATGCTCCTTTAAATAAAACTATTAAGTAGACTTAATCCAATGCCCTGTTTAAAAAATCGTTCAGAGGTTTCATCCTTTTAAAAATACTTAAGGTATATTTCGGAAAATTTTCCGATAAGAGTTGCTCTTCCGAAATGGAATGAAAAATGGTAAAATCTTTATACTTTAAATGCTCAATACCTTCAAAATCAGTAGGAAAATCCTTCGGAGGCCGTTTCAATTGATCACCTTCAATCTTTCCAAACGTCTCCTTAAATCCAGGACTGTTGATAATGGATAGGTATTCACTCAGATTATAGTAAATCTCTGAACGAATCTTTTTAAGCTGCTCACCCTGCGGATGATAAGCACCACCAGCTAACATAGAATTTCCGGGTTCGATATGCAGGTAATACCCGCAGTAAATAGACTTCCTACCTTCGGGAGCTATATACGAACCGAAGTAAGGTTTGTATGGAGATTTATCCTTTGAAAACCTTACATCCCGGTATATTCTAAAAGTAGTTTGTTTAGCTGTCAGGTTCGTTATTCTTGGGTCAAAACCCTGAATAGCAGGTATCAGTGCGTCAATTAGTTGTTCGAAATCTAGTTTGGCATCCTCGTATAACAATTTGTTTTCATTGAACCAATCTCGATTGTTATTTTCTTTTAGCAAATGAAGAAATTGGATTGTTGATTTTTTCATGGTTACTCTGCAATGGATCTTTTGTAAATTTTGTCGTTTATTATGCAATTCGCAAAGATAACAAAATGATTTTTCGTTGTTTTCACAAAAAAAATCCGGTTTATTTAAAAACCGGATTTTAACGCTTTGTTTAAAATTCAATATTTAATAAAGTCGTAAGTCGTAGTTAATCTTAAGAATTACCCTTTGACCTGCATGTTTTCTGAATGATTCTGTATCGATGTTCTCGATAGTGTTGGAAGCATAGATTTTTAAGTCTTTATTGACACTATTTGCTGCAATTACATCAAAATTGCCGTCTTCAGTTATTTGTACTTCCACCACTAAATCTCCCTGAAACTTATCTTCGATGGCAAATTCGGGGTAATAAAGCTTTTCTTGAATTAATTCACTGACCGAAGAAGAAACTTCTTTTGGAGCCATTACGGGCTCATTGGCCAATACAGTTCCTACTGTAAAAATCGATGCGATTAACGCGATAACTATTTTTTTTGTTTTCATGATATTAAGTTTTAAAGTTTGTAATAAAACACACAAATCCATTTTTTGTTCAATATTTTTTGTTTTTTGTTAAACTTTTTTGTTTTATTCTATAAAAGTGACAATTATTGCTATGCTCTAGGCCGCTAAAAAAATCAAGAATTAGTCAATCTATAAGGTCCTCAAAATCTTGTTTACATGCTGATAAAGTGATTCGTTTTTATTAAAACATTCGCGGTTATTGTTCTCTTTATTAATGTAAGGAATTCAAAACTTGATTTTTTCATAGCACCTGACTTATTAAAATTTATTGTAATTTTCTGCTTCAAAAAATACAGATATTTTTTAAGACCCCTACAACACAGTTTTTTTATGAAGAGATTAGAAAACAAAGTAATGCTTTTAGTTTCTCTTGTCTTTATAAATTTGAGCATATATGCAGGTGGCGACTTCCCGGTTATTGGTTCTCGCCAGGCAGGTATGGGCCGTTCATCTGTAGCATTAACTGATTTTTGGAACCTGCAGAATAACCAGGCGGGAGTTGCCCTCCTTGATAAATTCGGAGCAGGCATCTATTATGAATCGCAGTTCAGCATGAACCAGCTAAGCACAAAATCAGCTGCATTTCTTGCCCCAACTAAGATTGGTGTTTTAGGACTCACTTTCAATTATTTCGGGTATAGCTTATATAATGACATGAAAATAGGCCTGGTTTATGCCCGGTCATTTGGTCAATACCTAAGAGTTGGACTGCAACTCGATTATATTCAAACAACGCTCGGCGATGATTATGGATCGAAAGGTAATGTAACTTTTGAAATTGGGTTGCAGTCAGATATTACTGAAAACATTACTTTGGGTGCGTGGGTTTATAATCCCATACAGGTAAAAATAGCCGACTATGATAATGAAAAAATCCCGGCGATTTTCAGGTTTGGTATCGCGTGGGAGATTACCAAAGGTTTCATTGCCACAGTAGAAACTGAAAAAAACACCAACATTCAACCCATCGTCATCCGGGGAGGTTTGGAATATGGACTTAAAGAGAAATTCTTTTTCAGGGGTGGTTTTTCAACCCAGGAGGAAATTCTTTCAATGGGCTTTGGTTTCAATTTAAAACCTGTCAGGTTTGATATTTCCGCAGTTATGCATGAGTCGCTAGGATTCTCTCCGCAAGCTTCTTTAATTTTTCAATTCTAAATGATCTGGTTGCAAACACATAGGGATGCATTCAAACTTTTTATCTCCTTCTTGTGGCTGTGTTGTGTTCTTTCTGTACCATGCTCACTCCAAGCCCAGGAACCCGATACCACCAAAGCTTTAAATATTGAATATATTACTGACCAACTTGAAAATATTGCACAAACCACCGATTTAAACCTCGATTATTCTGACCTGGTTGACGAATATCTATATTATTCTGAAGAACCCATCAATATAAACGGAGTAGAAAACCGGAAATTGTTGGAAATGAATTTATTGAACGAGGTACAACTTCGGAATTTAAATAGCTATATTTTGAATTACGGGGGATTATATTCCGTTTATGAGTTAAAAACTATTCCTGGATTTGACGTGCAAACCATTAAGAGTATATTACCATTCATAAGCGTGTCTGCTCCAAGAGAAAAAGAGAAACTCAATTTTAAAAATATTTTTAAATACGGAAATCACCAGATTATCCTGCGATACCAGCAAGTAAAAGAACCCTCTGTTGGATATGAAACTCCCATCGATTCAGCCATCTATAAACCCGGCTCAGCATACCTGGGAATTCCACAGAAATATTATGTGCGTTATGGTTTCAACTATAAGAATAAGGTACGTATCGGTTTTACACTGGATAAAGACGCAGGTGAGGTATTTTTGAAAAATCGACTTCCGGATAGCATTGAAAATATAGTCGGAAATAAGGTTAATAACGTATTTGATTTTTATTCAGCTCATGCGTATGTGTCAGACATTGGCATCCTTAAAAACGCGGTTATTGGCGACTACCACCTGGAATTTGGACAGGGTCTAACCATGTGGTCAGGTCTTGCTTTTGGAAAGTCAGCTGAAGGCATAGAAATTAAAAGATATGCCAGAGGCGTGCGCCCAAATACCTCCGCTAATGAAAATCGATTTTTCAGGGGAGCTGCAGCAACACTAGGTTTGAAAGGTTTTGAATTGACAGGCTTTTTTTCCAACAATAACGTAGATGCCAATACAATATATGCTGATACCCTGGAGGATGAAGATGCCATCAGTAGTATTATTGAAACTGGGTTACATCGCACCATAAATGAACTGCTCTATAAAGATGCGTTGAATGTGACTGTTTACGGAGGGAGATTCAGCTACCAGAATCGATTCTTTCAATTGGGGGCAACTGTATTTCAAACAAAATTGAGTCTATCGCTCCAGTTGACTGATGATATTTACAAACAATTTTACTTCCAGGGTAATGAGCTTGTTAACTATGGTTTTGATATGAATATCGACCTGGGAAAGGTGAGCCTGTTTGGTGAATTTGCGGTTTCTTCAAACGGTGGACTCGCTGGAATTGGAGGTATGAATGCATATTTAGCTGAACGATTCATTTTCACGGTTCTTTATCACGATTATGGTAGAGATTATCACAATCTATTTGCTTATCCATTTGCTGAGAGCAGTGCTCTTTTAAATGAGCAGGGACTTTACTTTGGATTTAAAGCATTATTGCTTCCCAGGCTTTCGCTTTCAGGCTATGTTGATTATTATAAATTTCCCTGGTTGCGCTATCAAACCGATGCTCCATCAGTTGGGAGTGATTATGTGACGCAGTTGGATTATAACCCGACCCAAAACACGACCATGTATTTCAGGTACCGACATAGGGATAAACAGGAAAACTATTCAAGTGAATATGACTATATACCTCTGCTTTCTGATATTTCAAGAAATGAATTCCGTTTCTTTATCAGCTATCAACCTTTCGAGTTTCTCATTTTTAAAAACAGGATCGATTTTACAACGTATCAAAATGAATTTGAAGAAAAGCAATATGGTTATCTGATGTATCAGGATATCCTTTACCGTCCCGAAATATTCCCCGTAGAACTTACTTTTCGTTATGCCTTGTTTGATACAGATGGTTATGATAGCCGGATTTATACTTATGAAAATGATATTCTTTATGCCTTCAGTGTGCCTTCCTATTTTGATAAAGGACAGCGCGTATACCTGATGCTCAAATGGAGGGCTTTTGAACAATTGAACGTATGGTTCAGGGTCGGCAGGTTAATTTATTCAGACAGAACTACAGTAGGATCAGGCTCTGACCTGATTAATGAAAACCACAAAACGGAAATTAAGGTCCAGATTCAAATAAAACTTTAAGCAATTTACTTATATTCTAGCTGTTCCACGATTACCCCTGCCCTTTCCAATAGATTAAGGCCTTCTGTTATCCGGTATTTATTTGAGTAAACCACGCGCGATATTCCTGCCTGGATGATCAATTTAGCACATTCCATGCAGGGCGAGTCGGTAATGTACAATGTAGCGCCTTCGCTACTGTTATTCGATTTCGCTACTTTGGTAATGGCATTGGCCTCGGCATGCAGCACATAAGCTTTAGTTATTCCGGTTTCATCTTCACAAACATTTTCAAAACCTGATGGTGTACCATTGTAACCATCTGAAATAATCATTCGGTCCTTAACAATTAGTGCACCCACCTTGCGTCTTTCGCAGTAAGAGTTTTTAGCCCACACATGCGCCATTTCTATATAACTTTTATCAAACTTGGTTCCGTTGGGTTGATTTGTATCCATTCAATTTATATTTGTGACGGCAAAATTACCATTTTTAGTCTATTCATGCTTAATCGCCATCGAACAGAAAAATGATTTTCTTT
>PKSW01000314.1 GCA_002869465.1 Marinilabiliales bacterium | reverse complement strand
CTTTGATGGACTCAAGTATTTTTTCATCCTTGGATTTTTTTCCGGCTTCAATGAGTTCGTTCAGGTGTTTGTGCTCATCAATTTGTGAAATGGTATATATGTCGAGGATATTGTCAATTTCAGGTAATAAATGTTCAATTTTCCGCAATAATTCTTTCCCTGATACAAATACGTATTTGACTTCGGCATGCTTCAAAATATACTTATAGTCGTCTTCACTGATGGTAGGATAGATAGGCACATGGATGGCACCTGTCTGCATAATACCCATATCAATAAAATTCCATTCGGGCCGGTTATTGGAGATTGTGGCTATTTTATCCCCTTTTTTAATGCCAAGTTGGATCAATCCAAAACTAATGTGGTCCGCAAATTCACGATATGCTTTTATATCATATTTGATCCATTCACCATTAACTTTTCCTGCCAGCACATCATCTTTTGGTTTAAATGAGGCTTCGTAATTCGGCAATAGGTCAAAAAGTCGTTTTATTTCCATTTGATACTGTAAAAAATGAAGGCTGCAAAAATAAACTATTCTTTTTTAAATACGGTAGCACTCGCTTGCGCAGTAGGCATAATCACCAAATCGTTGATATTGGCATGGTTTGGTAGGGTTGTAACATAAAAAGTTACTTCAGCAACATCGTCGGAATGCAGCGGAACATAGCCTTTATATACACTTTTAGCTCTTTCAGTATCCCCTTTAAACCTGACTTCCGAGAATTCGGTTTCCACAGCACCTGGGGCTATCTGTGTTACCCTGATGCCATGCTTAACTAAATCAATGCGCATGGTTTTTGAAAGAGCATCCACAGCATGTTTGGTAGCGCAGTATACGTTGCCGTTGGGATACACTTCTTTGCCTGCTATGGATCCAATATTGATCACATGCCCATATCCTTGTTCAATCATTAGCGGTGTAATATACCGTGACATATAAAGCAATCCTTTGATATTCGTATCAATCATTCGCTCCCAGTCATCGATTACACCTTCCTGAACGGTATTCAAGCCAACTGCCAGGCCCGCGTTATTCACAAGAATTTCGATGTTTTTCCACTCTTGGGATAGTGACTCTATGGCATCTCTGACCTCATTCACTATCGTGATATCAAAACTTAGTGAAAGCACCTGAACGCTGTTTTTTTGCCTAATTTCAGCAGCTATTTTTTCCAATCGTTCTTTTCTTCGGCCTGTTACGATCAGGTCGTGGCCTTCTTTGGCAAATCGCTTTGCACAGGCAAGTCCGATACCAGCTGTTGCTCCTGTTATCAATGTAATATGTTGCATAATTTTATTTTAAGATTCCATTCCGGACAAAATAATCCGGAAAATATTTTTTTATGTTGACTGATTGACTGAATAATCCATAAATGGCCGCACCACTACCGGTTAAAGAGGCGTAAGCAGCCCCATTGCTTAATAGTGTGTCTTTAATAGTTTGCAATAAAGGATATTTTTCAAAAGTTGTTTTTTCAAAGTCATTTACCAGGATGTCTTGCCATTGCTCAACAGGTTTGTTCACAATGTTTTCAATCATGAAATGCTTTTTTGCGGGTTTGCTATTGCTGAAAGCTTCCTGTGTAGAAATTTGTAAATCAGGACAGACGATGACGAGGTGCATGCCTTTTAAACTAAGATTTACGGGTTGCACAAATTCACCACGTCCTTTGATGATCGCCGGGGTGTTTTCCAGAAAGAAGGCGCAATCACTTCCCAGAGTGGCAGCATAGTTCAGCATTTTTTCTTTTTCTAATCCTAATTCAAAATGTGTAGTCAGAATTTTCAGGAGGAAAACGGCATCTGATGAACCACCACCCAGCCCTGAACCCAAAGGAATACCTTTCAGTAGTTTGATCTCAACAGGTGGAATCTGATACTGATCATGCAGCAATTTCCAGCTTTTAAATAATATGTTATCTGCCATGTTTCCGGGAATGGGTATTCCGGAGATTTCAATTGAAAATTTTGATGAAGGTTTGAACTCAAGCGCGTCGTAAATGGGCGCAGGATACAACAAAGATTCGATATTATGGAGCCCGTCTGCCCGCTTATTTATGATGGATAACCCCAGATTTATTTTACCATTCGGAAAAACTATCATCAGAAAGTTTTATAGAAGACCAAAAATAATAAATTGTATTTGTTGTGCACATCGAAATTCATAAAAGAAACCGGAAATCGAAGCTCAATTCTTTTTATTTTTGAAGGCTTAACATTTGATCGAAATACACGTATGCCCATCATCGCATCTGCACTTAATTGGCTTATTAAAAAGAGGATACACCAGATTGACCTGTTCATGAAGTATCCGCATGAAGTGCAGGAAGAATGGTTTAAAAAGCTGATACAGAATGCGAAAGATACTGAATGGGGAAAAAAGTATGATTATGAAAGCGTTAATTCAGTTCAAATCTTTTCGGAAAGAGTGCCCATCAGCACCTACGAAGATTTGAAACCATATATTGACCGTTTAAGAGAAGGTGAACAGAACCTGCTCTGGCCTGAAGAAGTGAAATGGTTCGCCAAGTCATCAGGTACCACGGCTGGAAAAAGTAAATTCATTCCGGTCACTGAATCAGCACTTAACGATTGCCATTATAAAGGGGGAAAAGATATGCTTTCCATGTATTTCAACCAGTTTCCGGAAGCCGGTTTATTCAATGGCGACGGCCTGGCCATGGGGGGTAGTGGGAATATAAAAGAAGTAAGCAATGCTTCTTATTACGAAGGAGATTTGTCGGCTATAATCATGAACAACCTGCCTTTTTGGGCCCAGTTCAAACGCACCCCTTCCTTAACCATTGCCCTTATGGATGAATGGGAAAATAAACTGGAATTAATGGCTGAATCCACGGCGGGTCATGATGTAACCAGTTTGTCAGGCGTCCCCTCGTGGATGTTGGTATTGTTGAAAAAGATTTTAAAAAAAACGGGTAAAAAACACATTCATGAAGTATGGCCCAACCTCGAAGTTTTCTTTCATGGGGGGGTTAATTTTGAACCATACCGGGAGCAATACAACCAGATTATTCAACCTGGCAGGATGCATTATTTCAATACTTACAATGCATCAGAAGGCTTTTTTGGTATTCAAAACAGTAGAGATATAGATGATCTGCTGTTGATGCTGGATTACGGAATTTATTATGAGTTTGTCCCGATTAATGAACTGGGAAAAAAGGAACCGAAGGTAAAGCAACTGCATGAAGTGGAAGTTGGAAAAAATTATGCATTGATCATTACAACCAACGCAGGGCTATGGAGGTACGAAATTGGTGATACGGTGACCTTCACTTCAACGGATCCCTATACGATCAGGATTACCGGTCGCACCAAAAACTTTATCAACCTCGTGGGCGAAGAACTCATTATTGATAATGCCGATAAAGCGCTTTCAATTGCATGCAAAAAAACAGGAGCCATCTTAACAGAATATACGGCAGCACCCAATTTTGATAAGGATGATATGTCACATCAATGGCTGATCGAATTTGAAAAACCACCCAGTGATTTTGAATTTTTTAGTGAAACATTCGATAACGCTTTGAAATCCTTGAATTCAGATTATGAAGCCAAAAGGTATCATAATTTTGTACTGAAACCACCGGTAATTGAAAGTTTACCCCTCAATACTTTTTATAAATGGATGAAAATGAGGGACAAATTGGGAGGACAGAATAAAGTGCCCCGTCTTTTTAACGACCGCACATACGTGGATGAGATATTATCAATTCTCGCCAATAAATAACAATTTAGATTATGAATGGCAGGCAGCGCTAATTTTATTAAATTCGTAACTTAAATTTAAATCAATGCACATAGCGATAGCAGGAAACATAGGATCGGGTAAAACAACATTAACACGATTGTTGGCAAAACATTTCAACTGGAAACCTCATTTTGAAGATGTAGAAAACAATCCATACCTGCATAGTTTTTACGAAGACATGCAGCGATGGTCGTTTAACCTGCAGATTTATTTCCTGAATTCCCGGTTCAGACAGGTGGTGGAAATCAGAAAGAGTGGGAAGAACATCATCCAGGACCGCACGATTTATGAAGACGCTTATATTTTTGCGCCTAACCTGCACTCAATGAACCTGATGTCGACCCGGGATTTTGAAAATTACATTTCATTGTTCGAATTAATGAGTACCTTCATTCAACCACCTGATTTGCTAATTTACCTGCGTGGTTCGGTTTCTACACTCGTCGAACAAATCCAAAAAAGAGGCAGAGATTATGAAGAATCGATCCGCCTGGATTACCTGAAATTGCTAAATGAAAGATACGAGGCTTGGATTGAAAAATACGATCAGGGTAAATTATTGGTTATCAATGTGGATGATACGGACTTCAACGATCCTGAGAACCTGAGTGTTGTTATTGATAAAGTAAATGCCGACCTGCACGGCCTCTTTTAAAACCTCAAAATATCTTGTTTTAGATGTCAATTATTGGTATCATTCCTGCACGTTATGCATCTACCCGTTTCCCGGGTAAACCACTTGCGTTTATCAATGGAAAGTCAATTATCCAACGCGTATTTGAGCAATGTAAATCAGCCGAAGTGCTGGATAAAGTCGTTGTAGCAACTGATGATCAAAGGATATGGGATCATGTGATGGATTTTGGAGGAGAAGCGATAATGACTGGTAGAGAGCATCAGAATGGTACTTCAAGATGTGTTGAGGCGATTTTAAAAATTGAAAAAGAGGCCGGATCATCATTTGAAGTAGTGATCAATATCCAGGGAGATGAACCATTCATTCAACCGGAACAGATTCAAAAAGTAAGTGCCATCTTTAATAATCAGGATGCCCGGATAGGGACGCTTGCGAAAAAAATTTCTACTGATGAAGAATTGTTCAACCCAAATGTGGTAAAACTAGTGACCGATAAAAATAATAAAGCTTTGTATTTCAGCAGGAATCCTATACCATTTGTAAGAGATGTGCACGAAAGCAATTGGCTTTCGCATGCTGGGTTTTATAAACATATCGGGATTTACGGATACCAGAAAAACAGCTTAATTGAAATAGCAAAACTCGAGCCTACAGCACTTGAATTAGCTGAAAAACTCGAACAGTTGCGGTGGATGGAAAACGGGTATCAGATTTCAGTTGAATACACTGACTATGATTCAATTGGGATTGATACGCCGGAAGATTTATTAAAACTTACGAACAAGCCTTGATAAAAAGATTATGAATGTATAATTTAGCCTATTCTGAAAAATATTAACTTAGTGAATGTTGCACCTTACATAAGTGAACTCCTCTACGAACACGAATGTGTAATCATTCCGGGTTTTGGTGGCTTCATTGTAAACGACCGTCCTGCAACGATCAACCGCATTAACCATCAGTTCTCGCCTCCTTTCAGGAAAATCATGTTCAACATTCATCTGAGTGCCAATGACGGATTGCTAATGAATCATTTGGCAAAGTTGGAAAGCATTTCATATGTGGAAGCCAAGCAAATCGTTCTCGATTTTGCAAAGCACTGCCAAGAGGAAATAGAAGCAGGAAATAGGATTAGTTTTAAGGATATTGGTGTCCTTTATAAGAATAGTGAAGGTCACATTGCTTTCGAGCAAAACGAGCAGGTTAACTACAACATGGAAGCATTTGGTCTGGGAAGTTTTTACTCGCCACCTATTGAAAGGGAATCAGATGAAGAAAGAATTAAAGGCATTGTAGAACCATTAATAAGCGGTAAATTAAAACCAAAAGACCGGAAACCTGTTGTTCAAAGGGAAACTGTTATTAAAAGAAGAAGGCGTGCTGGAGCGGTTGTGCTCATTTTATTCATTTTGTTGTTGAGCATTGGTGGTGGATTTACAATCAAAGAACACGCAACATCCTACTGGCAAAATTATGCCATGCTCATTCCTGTATTTTCAGGCGAGCAGACACCCACTGAGTATGTTATTGACAAAAAAGCAATACGTAAAGAAATACCCCTGATCACTGAAAACGAAAAAGTTACTGTTGATGTTTCTCCTGAAATAACTGATAATGCTGTACCCGCTGAAGAAGTTGCCATAGAAAGGAAAATCACAGAAAAGTCTTCTGAAGTTAAAACGGAGGTAATTGAAACACCCAATTTCCCAAAAGAAGATCATCAGATTCCAACGATAAAGGCTCAATCAGGGTCTTATCTGATCATTACCGGTTCATTTTCTGAAGAATCAAATGCATTGAAACTGGTCGATCAACTCAAACAATCAGGCATTGATGCTGCCATTGCCGATACCACCAAAAATGGCATGTACCGGGTAGCTTATGCTGCTTATGCCAATATAGAAGAAGCGAAAGAGAAATTATATGCCCTTAGAAACGAGCAGTATCCTGATGCCTGGATATTGAAGAAAAAGTAATCTCCAAGAAAATCCCATAAAGTGTGTGCGAAAAATAAACTGAAGCGTTTTGCCGAAAACATGACCTTCGACAATCTTTTTCAATATCATTTTGAAGAGGTCAAAGATGGATTTTATCTGAAAGGTAAATGGGGGCGTGATTTCTTCAAGAATGAAAATTCCATCGTTTTGGAGTTGGGGTGTGGAAAAGGCGAGTATACGGTAGGGCTGGCACAGAGATATCCCAATAAAAATTTTATTGGAATCGATATCAAGGGTGCCCGGATGTGGCGGGGTTTGAAAACAGCAAATGAAGAAGGATTATCGAACGTAGCATTTATCAGAACACGTATCAATCAGATCGGATATTATTTTGACCGGGATGAAGTATCAGAAATCTGGATCACCTTTCCTGATCCACATCCGCGTGAGATAAAAACCCGTAAACGACTCACATCACCTCAGTTTTTGGATCAATACAGAAAATTTCTGAAAAAGGATGGAGTTATTCACCTGAAAACAGACAACATCATATTCTTTGAATATACATTGGATGTGATAAGGGAAGAGCAGCTGGAACTTTTATTTGCATCGTACGATATTTACAACGGCTCGATAGATAATGAACTCACACAGATCCAAACCTTTTACGAGAAAAAGTGGTTGGAGCACGGTACGAAAATCAAATATTTATCCTTCAAATTGCACCCAGGAGTGATCAAAGTGGTTTCTTTCAACGGGTTTATGAAGTCGATAAACAGATTCCTTACGGTCGGGTTACGTCGTATGGTGCGATTGCTGAATACCTCGGAAGCAAAGGATCAGCACGAATGGTGGGTTGGGCCATGAATGGAAGCCATAAGATGCCCGAAAATATTCCGGCTCACCGGGTGGTGAACAGAACCGGATTGCTCACTGGAAAGCACCATTTTGGAGGACCCGAGGTAATGAAGCAGTTGTTGGAAAGCGAAGGAAATATAGTTGAAAATGACCGGGTAGTAAATTTCAAAACAAAGTTCTGGAAACCTGCCGAAAATCTGCGTTAAATGCCGCATTTATTATAAATTTCCCGCATTCTATTATAAAAATAATACGTAAATTTGCAGTTGAGAATTTTATTTATTATTATTAAATCTAAATTAAAATAAATCAATGTTCATCACAAAAAAGCAAGTTTATAATGCTTTAAAACAAGTCATCTTTTTTGCTAAAAAGGACAACATTGTCGATTTGAATATGATTGATGATATTGACATCAAAGATGATGAGATAACCATACATATCATTTTTCCCAAAAAAGATGATCCTGCTATAGGAATCATCAGTTCATCGGCTGAGAAAATCTTAAAAACTGAGATCAGCGAAGACATTAAGGTGAGCATTATCCCTGTTTCGGAAGCTGACAAAGGAATGGGGCCACTTTCAGGGGTTAAAAATATTGTGGCAATAATTGCCGGAAAAGGAGGTGTTGGTAAATCTACCATAGCAGCCAACTTAGCAGTCTCCCTGACAAAATCAGGTAAAAAAGTGGGTATCCTTGATGCAGATATCATGGGCCCATCCGTACCAATGATGTTTGGTGTGGAAGGCCAGAAACCAGGTGTCATTGAGCGCGAAGGAAAAGCGATAATGCTGCCATTAGAGAATTATGGTGTTAAAATTTTATCGCTTGGATTTTTCGTGCAGCCGAACCAGGCATTGATGTGGCGAGGATCGATGATCAACAAGGCATTTAACCAGCTCATGGCTGATTCTGAATGGGGCGAACTGGATTACCTGGTAATTGACATGCCTCCAGGAACCGGCGACATTCAGCTCACGCTGGCACAAACATATAATGTTCGGGGAACCATACTGGTTACCACACCTCAAAAAGTAGCAACCGCTGATGTCCGTAGGGCGGCCATGATGTACCGGCAGGATGTACTAACGATTCCTTTGTTGGGTATTGTTGAGAATATGTCCTACTTCACACCTCTGGATATGCCCGAGAAGAAGTATTTCATTTTTGGAAAGGGAGCTACAGATGAATTGGCGAGCGAATTGGATATACCCGTACTCGGTAGAATTCCGATTGTTGAAAAAATTGTAGAAACCGGTGACAATGGTTCGCCAATTGCGCTGGATGACAGTTCGCTGGTGACAAAAGCTTTCAAAGAAATCGCAGATAATGTAGAAGAACAGGTCAAAAATTTAAGAAACTAACATATAATATACCATGGAAAACTCAAAAGAAGATTTAACCCGTAAAGTACTCAATGTACTTGATCAGGTAAGGCCTTATTTGCAGCAGGATGGCGGTGATATTGCATTTATTGAGCTTACCGAAGATAATGTTGTAAATGTGGAATTGACAGGCGCTTGCGGATCATGTCCATATAGTACAATGACCTTAAAAAATGGCGTAGAAGCTACATTGAAGAAAGTTCTTCCCGAAATCAAGGAAGTGGTAGCAATAAATCTCTAAGAAAGATATTTGCCAACAATAGGCATTCTCCTGCCCATGCCGAATGCCTTTGACGACACCCTCAAAATAGGGGGTGTCTGGTATCTTTTATATTCACTCATATTAACGAGTTTCAATATTCTTTTCACCAGGTTTTCATCGAATCCCAATGCAATAATTTCTTTTGGGCCTAACCTGTTTTCGATATACTGGTATAAAATTTCATCAAGAATATCATATTCAGGTAACGAATCTGTGTCCTTCTGATTGGGTCTTAATTCGGCTGAAGGCGGTTTGCTTATAATATGGAATGGAATGATCTCTTTTTCGCGATTTATATAGTGGGCCAACTCAAAAACCTGTGTTTTATACACATCTCCTAGTACTGAAAGCCCGCCGTTCATATCGCCATATAACGTACTGTAGCCCACTGCTACTTCGCTTTTATTGCTGGTATTCAGCAAAATATAGCCAAATTTATTGGACAAGGCCATCAGCAATACACCCCTGATTCGTGCCTGGATATTTTCTTCGGCAATATTAAATGGCAAGTTCTTAAAATGGGGTTTTAATGTGTTCTCTAATGTGTCATAAGCTTCTGCGATTGAAATAACATCGTAGGGCATTTTTAGGTTTTCAGCCAGTTTGATCGCATCATTTACCGAATGTTCACTCGAAAATTCGGAAGGCATCAGTATATTGTACACGTTTTCATGGCCGAGTGCTTCGGCAGCCAGTGCAGCGGTCATGGCTGAGTCAATACCTCCGGATAATCCGATAATCGCTTTCTGAAATCCCAGTTTTTGAAAATAATTCCTGATACCCATCACCAGCGCATTATGGATCATACCAATAACAGGCTTGTTATCCTTTATCTTAATATCCTCAGGATTACATATGTCGTCTAATTCGAATATTTTAAGATCTTCTTCAAAATAATGGAGTTCATCAACCACTTGTCCTTTTGCACTCATAACGAGCGATCCGCCATCAAAAATCAATTCCGTTTGCGCGCCCACATGGTTTACATAGAATAAGGGTATTTTGTATTTTTCAGCGTTACGCCTGAGTATTTCGGTTCGTATTTCTATCTGGTGATAATTGAATGGAGAAGCTGCAATATTAATAATGAGGTCAGGATTCATTGGCATCAACTCATCCATTGGGTTGACTGTGTAAAGTGGGTTATCCTGCACATTCCATAAGTCTTCACAAATGGTTAGGGCAATTTTTCGATCTTGAAATTCGATAATTTCAAAGGTCTTATTAGGCTCAAAATACCGATATTCATCAAATATATCGTAATTGGGCAGCAACGATTTATGAATGTATTTTTTCACTTGTCCATCTGCAATAAAGGCCGCTGAATTATAAAGTGGTTTACCTTTTTTCCCTTGGTTAAAGGTTGGCAGACCAACAATGGCACCAATGCGCTTGCAATGGCTTGTAATCTCATTCAATGCTAAATTACACCGGTTGATAAAGTCGTCAAACTCTAGAAAATCACGAGGCGGATAACCGGAAATAGCCAATTCGGCGAACACCACCAAGTCGGCACCAGCCTGTTCAGCTTTTTGAATGGAATTTATGATTTTCTGCACATTGCTGCTGAAATTCCCGATGTGATAATTGAGTTGTGCTAAAGCTATTTTCACATATTTAAATTAAAAAAGTAAACAAACATTTAGTTCGATAAAGTTGTTACGCGCGTCATTTTCAATGCTAAAATCAGCGGTATTATTGCCTTTTAAAACATCTATAAATGCGTTATCATATTTAATACCCGTTCTGATAAAAGTTGAGCCATCCAGCGGTATTTCAATACCCGCACCTATAATAAATGATTCGCGGGTTGGACGGAATATGCCAGAATCTTCGCCTTCATTACTTTCAATACTTTGGCCATTGTCGGGTATAAACGTATTATTGGCTTTAGCATTCAATAAAATTCCAAAACCAAATCCGATCTGTCCAAAAATTTTCACCTTGCCAATATCGTTAGTGCGCATGGTGAAAACAAGGGGTATTTCAATATACTTGGCTTTAAATTTGCTTTCCATTTGACCAAAAACTGTCATGTCAATGGTGTCTTGCTTAGCATACGGATACTTCATAGAACCATTCAGGAACAACACATCAAAACCAGTTGTAAAGGCATAATTTTCCATGAGGTAAATGTCAGCTACAAATCCCCACGATCCTCCAAAATCCACGCCTTCATTGCTGTAATCCTTCACATCTGTTCCAAACCATCCCATGTTGGCAGCACCCTTAAAGCCAAACTGAAAAGGTTTGTGTTGTGCCAGAATGTTGGTTGAGTACAATAGGAAAATAACAAAAATGATTTTCTTCATTCCCTGAAATTTTAAACAAAAATAACTATTAACGTTCAATTGATAATTTCTTTTATGATTCTTACGTTCATTCTTTATTAAACTCTTATTTTTGATAGATATTTTAAAAAATGATTATGAAAAAAATTATCGTAGCCTTTGTCGCAATTGTAATTACGTTATCAAGTTATGGACAATTTCATGTGGGTCCACAAATAGGATACACAGCTTCAAACCTTTCATTAAACACAGATTCAATTACAAATGGACTGAAAAGTAATTTTGTAGCTGGTGTTTTCTTTAGGTTTGGTGAAAAAATTTATGTGCAGCCTGAAATTAACTGGTTGACACAAGGTAGTGTTTTTAAATATCCCTCAATAGGAAGTATCTCTCCAATTGAACAAAACATCAAATTAAATACCATTCAGGTACCTCTAAACATAGGATGGAGGATTATTAATTTAAAAGTTGTTAATATACGAATATTTGCAGGCGTTTTAGCGAATTTTGTGACCAAAACTACGATTACAACTTCAGGAGGTGACCCGAACTATTATGATGCATTGCCAACTGAAGATGATTTTGGAAAAACACAGTGGCAATGGGATATAGGTGCCGGGGTGGATGTATTGATGTTTGCCATTGATGTGAAATATATGGGAGGGATTAACAATATTCTGAACGACTTTACAATTGATGGCACCACGATCTCATCCAAATCGAACTTATTCATGGTCACACTGGGTTGGAAAATATTGTAAAGAGATTCATTTTCCGTGTTTAAATAATATGCTCTTATGCCGAATCGCATCAGGTTAATTCTTTCATTGGTCGTTGGTATTTTAGTATATTCATGCCAGGGCGATTCTCAGCGTTCCATTCGCGTAGATGAATCAGCGCTCACCAAAATGGATGTGCACATAAAAAGATATGGGGAAGCGCTCTTCACTATCGATACTGCTCAATTCGGGAAAGGCCTGCAGAAAATTCAACCACTATTTCCACACTTCCTGGATGCCGATTTAAATGACAGTGCCAATATTGCACAACTGTACAAATTTGTTACAGATACCCAAACACGGAAATTATTTGATAAAACAATGGAAGTGTATCCTGAATTGAATGGACTGGAAGCAAACCTTGCGGATGCTTTCAGCAGGTATCATTACTTTTTCCCGGATAACAGCATTCCTCACGTGTATACTTATGTTTCAGACATGTACTTTGAGCAGCCTGTTTGGATCAATGATACCGTGATGGTGGTGGCATTGGATGTGTACCTGGGAAAGGATTTTATCCTTTATCCTTTTCTGGGATTGCCACAATACAAGATCAGGTGCATGGCTCCCGAATACTTAGCGACGGATATTTTAAAAGCCATGTATTTTGAGTATATATGGCCAAATCCAAAACAAAAGACTCTGCTCGACCGGATGATCGCCGGGGGCAAATTGCTGTATTACCTGGATGCGGTTTTGCCAGGCACTCCCGATTCTATCAAATTATGCTATACAGAAAAGAAATTGGAGTGGGCCGAAGAGAACGAAAAGCAGGTGTGGGCATTTATTGTGCAAAATGAATTATTGTACGCCATGGATTTCAGCACCCAATCAAATCTCATACAGGATGGGCCTTTTACCACGGGATTTTCAAACGAATCACCATCCCGTTTAGGGGTCTTTATAGGCTGGAAGATCATCAGGGCGTATATGGCCGAACATCCTGAAACCAGTTTGCAGGATTTAATGAACCTGAATGATGCACAGTTGATCCTGCAGCAATCGGGTTATAAACCATAGTTGGACCTATTTGAAGGACTTTGCTTTTAGTCAATCTCTCAATCGTTTTTCATACATTTGTTACCATAAATTAAAGCAGTTTATTCTATGCTCGTTAAAACTTTTGGCAGTGCTATTCATGGTATTGATGCCTTATTGATTACCATAGAGGTAAATGTAAGCCAGGGCCAAAAGTTTTACCTGGTAGGATTACCTGACAATGCCATCAAGGAAAGTCATCATCGGTTGGTAGCTGCCTTGTCGAATATCGGTTATAAATTCCCTAAAAGAAGGGTGACGATCAACATGGCACCTGCTGATATTAAAAAAGAAGGATCAGCATACGATCTGCCCATTGGTATTGCCATTCTGGCGGCTTCCGAACAAATTGAAAGCGATATGTTGGGTGATTATATGCTGATGGGCGAACTATCACTTGACGGAGGTCTGAATCCTGTAAAAGGCGCCTTACCAATGGCATTGAAAGCAAAGGAAGCCGGTATGAAAGGTTTGCTCCTACCAAAGGAGAATGCGGCAGAGGCTGCGATAGTGGAAGGACTCGATGTGTACGGCTTTGAACATATATTGGATGTAATTGCTTTTTTGGAGCAGAGGGAAACGCCCGATAAGGTAATGGTAAATGTGCATGACAAATTGATTGAAACACTAAACCAGTATAGTTTCGACTTTGAGGATGTGAAGGGCCAGGGAAATATTAAAAGGGCATTGGAAATTGCTGCCGCTGGCGGTCATAATGTGATCATGATCGGTCCGCCGGGGTCAGGAAAAACCATGCTGGCAAAGCGTTTACCTTCTATTCTACCTCCTTTAACGCTGGAAGAGGCGCTCGAAACAACAAAAATTCACTCGGTGGTGGGCGCTTTGCAAAGTGGCACTTCGTTGATAACCACCCGGCCGTATCGTTCACCTCATCACACCATTAGTGATGCAGGATTGGTGGGTGGGGGTACCTATCCTCAACCCGGAGAAATTTCACTGGCACAGAACGGGGTGCTGTTCCTGGATGAATTACCCGAATTCAAACGTTCGGTGCTGGAAGTGATGCGCCAACCAATGGAAGACCGTGTTGTAACTATTTCCAGGGCGCGCGTAACCGTCGATTACCCGGCCAGTTTTATGCTGGTAGCTTCAATGAATCCTTGCCCATGCGGCTATTATAACCACCCTGAAAAGGATTGCGTTTGCTCGCCCGGTATAGTTAAAAGCTATCTGAATAAAATTTCAGGGCCGCTGATGGACCGGATTGATCTGCACGTGGAAGTAACCCCTGTTCCGTTTGCAGACCTGGCGGATGCCCCGGCAGGTGAAAAAAGCGAATTTGTTAGGGAAAGGGTTATAAAAGCCCGAAAAATCCAACAGGAGCGTTTTAAGGATCAAGATAAAATTTATGCCAATGCCCAGATGTCGACAAAAGACCTGGGAATTTTTGGCCGTTTAAGCGAGCAGGGAAATGCTTTGTTAAAAAATGCCATGGAAAAATTGAATTTATCGGCAAGAGCTTACGATCGGATTATTAAAGTAGCACGTACCATTGCTGATTTAGATGACAAGAAAGATATCGGAACCGAACACCTGGCAGAGGCCATTCAATACAGAAGCCTTGATCGCGAAAGCTGGGGGTCATAAGTAGTTCAAATAAAATGGATAAAAATGAATAAGAATTCGACCATAGTACAATTAAACGAGCTGAATAAAAACACGATGATGGAAGTGATGGGTGTTGAATACCTGGAGGCTGGAGAAGGCTACCTGAAAGCACGGATGCCGGTAAATGATGCGACCAAGCAACCCAATGGTATTCTGCACGGTGGTGCAAATCTGGCGTTAGCCGAAACCGTCGCCGGACTCGGTTCAGCCATTATGGTTGATTTAAATACATATGCCGTGCGCGGCGCACAGGTGAGTGCCAATCATGTGGGTACGGTAAGTTCAGGCTGGGTTTATGCCGAAGGAAATTTGATTCATAAAGGTATAAACACGCACGTGTGGAATATTGATATCAAAAATGAAGAAGGAAAACTGCTATCAACCTGCAGGCTGACAAACTTTATTATTCTGAAAAAAGCGCTTGATTAATCATCATCGTCATCTTCACTATCCCGGTTTTCAAGATTTTCTGCCATATAATCTATATCAGCATACTTATCTTCAAAAGCCTCCCGGCTGTCTTCTTTAAGGTAGCCATCATCATCATAATCATCATCATCGCTGATGATCGCACGGGCCTCCTTAACAGTCATTCGTACCAAGTAATAGATCTCATCTGTTTCAAAGGGTAACGCACTTACCAGGTTTCCATCCTTATTGGTAAAATGAATTAGATTCTGATCAAATCCTTCGGGATAAACAAGTTTTATCTGCTCCTGGATTTGTTCATCAAGCTTGTCATAATCTTTGATTACCCTTTTTTTATCATTGCTCATAATTGAGTGGTTTTAGGTAATTTTTAATCTGTTCGTTGCTGGTCAATGTATTGTACGCATGTCTATTGATCTCAACAAACATTACGAAGAAAACAAAAATTGTTCAAACAAATGAAAAAAATGAAAAAAAATATTTTTTATT
>PKSW01000089.1 GCA_002869465.1 Marinilabiliales bacterium | reverse complement strand
TGGAAATTGAAAGTGTGCTTAAGTTCTGGAAATTGACGATTGAAATCTTAAAAAATATTCCAATCGAAAATTGATCGCGTTTCCATCACCTACCCGGATGAAAAAAATAATTGTATTCCTATACATGAGCGGAGTTTTGCAACTGTTGCAGGCACAACATTCCGTTTCGGGCAAAATAACTGACCTGATAAGTGGCGAACCCCTGATTGGTGTCAACATTTACGCTCCTGAATTGTCAATTGGAACAGTTTCGGATAAAGATGGCCAATATAAATTATCGGAAATTCCCAAAGGCGAACTCATTCTTCAGTTTTCATATGTTGGTTTTGAAGTTGTGAACCGCCGCTTATTTATAAGTGATTCATTGCAAATGATTGATATTAAAATGGACCCGGATGTGATCCAGGGCCAGGAAGTAGTGATTTCAGGTAATTTTACCAGCACACAGCATGAAAATACCCTGAAGATTAGCACGGTTGGCATCGACTATGTCAATGCCTCGGGGCATCCATCACTGATCGAATCCATCACAGAGATACCCGGCGTGAGCATGATATCGAAAGGTCCGGGAGTTATAACGCCAGTCATACGAGGACTATCATTAAGCAATATTCTGGTATTAAGACATGGAATGCCTATTGAAAATTTCCAGTTTTCAGAAGACCACCCTTACCTGATTGATGAAAACGGATTGAAACAGGTTGAAGTTATAAAAGGACCCGCATCGCTGATCTATGGTTCGGGAGCTGTTGGAGGCGTTATTAACCTGGTACCTGAACCGGTTGCTAGACAGGGTATGATAACCGGTGAGTTTACTACACGCTATTTTGGAAATACAAAAGGCCTACTCTCTAACCTTGGCTTAAAAGGAAATCAAAAAGGTTTTGTTTGGGGAATAAGTGGCGGTATAAACTCAAATAAAGATTACATTCAGGGAAACAATGAAAAGGTTTCAAATACACGATTTAACAGGTATAATATTAAAAGTGATATTGGGCTGATCCGGAAAAAAGGGACTTTCAGGTTGTTTTATGAACAAAGTAAGAATAATTTTGGAATGGCCGTATTACCGGCATTCGAAATTGTAAAAGATGACAATCGAAAAAACGAGGCCTGGTTCCAAAACCTCACAGATCATATGCTAATCTCCCAAAACAGATTATTCATTGGCCATGTGAAACTGGATATATTTCTTTCTTATCAGAACAACAACCGGAAACTAAATGGGAATCCTGATTCTGAGGAGTTTAATCGTGTTAATATGACGCTTCAAACATTTTCATATCGCATAAAAGCCAACCATTCATTTACCGAAAATTTAAAAGCAACATTTGGGGTGCAGGGCATGTACCAGAATAATAAAAATCATGAGGCCCCTGACCATGTGTTGCCTGATGCTACCATCAATGAAATCTCAGTGTATGGCATCGCGCAGTATACCATCGGCCGTTTTAAACCTGAATTGGGGTTACGATATAGCTTTAATAGCATTCATGTTCCTTACCAGGAAGCTGGAGGACACAGCCACGAGGAAGAAGAACATGAGGATGAAGAAGTCTTTATAGAATACGACGGACAATTTGGCAACCTGAGTGCTTCCCTGGGGTCATCTTTTGTTGTAAATGAAGAAAATATTCTGAGACTTAATCTCGCTTCGGCATACAGAAGTCCTAATCTGCCCGAATTAACCCAGTATGGCATGCATGGTATTCGTTTTGAGCAGGGCAACCCTGACCTGAAGACGCAGCAAAACATAGAGATTGACCTGGGTTATCATTTGCACACGAAACATACATCACTTGATCTATCAGCATTTTACAACTTCATTTACGATTACATTTTTTTAGCTCCTACAAATGACACAACCGACGAAGGGCAGAAAATCTATCGATACTCGCAAACAGATGCAAGACTATATGGTGGAGAGGCCATGCTTCACATTCATCCGCATCCGCTGGACTGGCTGCATTTTAAATCGACTTACTCATACGTAATCGGAGAACAAATGGATGGAGGATACTTACCGCGCATTCCTGCGCAACAACTGTATCTTGAATTAAAGGTGGAAAAGGATGCCTGGAAATTTTTCAGAAATATGTATTTATCAGGAGGTGTGAATTTCGTGTTCGACCAAAACCATCCTTCTGCATTCGAAACAGCTACAAATGGGTACAATCTTGTAAATATGGGATTTGGGTTTGACCTGAAAGTTAACCGCCAGTTGCTAAATCTCAGCGTAACGGCTAATAATCTGCTGAACATCTATTATTACGACCATTTATCAACGTTAAAAGACCTGGGATTATACGATATGGGAAGGAATATTTCAGTTTCTGTTAAAATACCCTTTACGCTTAAGAATTAAAAACCGACACCGAACCCTATTCGAATTACAGGATTTACATATGGTGAATTGATATTATCCAGCACGTTAAACAATATGGCAAATGATGCAAATGCCCTTCCCATACTTTGATAATATCCGCCGCCG
>PKSW01000448.1 GCA_002869465.1 Marinilabiliales bacterium | reverse complement strand
GTTTTTCAAGCTATTATACTTTGCTTTGTAAAAAAAGTTACCGAATAAATTGCTTGTTTAATGGTAACGAAACAAAGATTAGCTCGGCCCAAATATAAGACGGTAATTGACGAAAGTCAAATTAATTGGCAATTATTTTCAATTTAGGTATTTATTTGTTCGGCAAAAAGAAAAGTAAAATAACAAAAAAGCGCTAGATTTCTTGCGCTTTTTTGTTATTTGTTTAGGATAGTGTTATTTCATTAGAAATACTTTCTCAGAATAAACATTTTTATCAGTTAATACCTTGACGATGTAATATCCGGTTATGGCATTTATCTGCAATTGATATAAGCTTTGTCTTATATTACCAGTTCTTAATATTTCGCTGCCCATCATATTGTATACAACTACTTCCTTAATTAATTCACCTGAATCATTAAATATATATAAATTCGAATTAGCGGCGTAGATCTTAAGAAAATCGTCTTCCCCATTTATTTCATAATTCATACCCGTTGGTCCTAAGAAATGGATAATGAATCTGTCAATATTATCTTCCGGACTGCCAATAAATGTGTAGATAGAATCCTGTATGCCAATATGTAACCAGTTTGTGTTAATTGTCTTATCTTCCAACCATATTTCAATGCCGTCTGCAACCAAACTAGATAAATTTTTAAATGTTAGTCTATAAGCAGAGTCTGCTCCACATTTAAAATGAACAGGAATGCTCATAACTTCATTTCTAACCGGAGGTAACGTATTAATAGTTAATTTTTTATTGTCAGATGACAAGCTATATATCTCTGTTGCATCAGCATAATAACTATCCCATTTCTCAGCATCAAAATCTTCGTCAAATTCAGTAGTTGCTTCTTCAGTAAATTTTATGATAAGCTCATCTTTATATGTATTCCCTTCGGCAAGTAACTGAATCAATTTAAAATCATCATTGCTTTTTAAAAGTGGATATCTACTAAAATATTTGTCATCATCTGAAAATGTTATTGTTCCATTACCTCTAGTTGTAACAAAGAAACCCTGGCCAGATTGAATTGCAAATAATACACCATTAGTACCCCATGTTCCGCCTCCTGCCGCATAGGCACCATAGTTTCCAACATTTGGATTCCAAATGCGAAATGTAGTTCCGAGCATACTGCTATTATTAAATCTGAATGAATTCCAATCTATAGCTGTTGGATATGGATTGCTAATAAGCTCCAAATTGCTTCCCCCATATGATACTGATTTATTTACATTTCCTGAAAGTATTTCTCCTTCCATTACATATGTATTATCTTCATCGCTAACATCTGAAAGTATTAAACCTGTGGCTGTTTGTATAGGATAAGGTATCGGATATATATTTTGCCATTGCCCTGAAGGTTCGTCAAATAGATAGGCGAAAGTGTTAAGTTCGAGTAAATCAAAATTACCCAAAGGGACACCAGTACCCGGGCCGGTATATGCAGGGTCATCAACTGTAGGGCCAACCATATGAATGTAAAAAGATCCAGGAAAGTTCTCAGCATCGTTTTTAATAAAAGTACCCACACTTATACTGCCACTATTAACATATGAGATAGGTCCTCTTTGATAAAAATTTCCTGGGCCACCACCTGTTGTAAATGTGAAATCGCCATCTCCTTCTTTTATTACGATTGCGGTAGGGGCACCAACATATGTGCTGACATCTACTGCCTGTACCCAACCTGTTTTTTCAATGGTAAGCCCATTTGTTCTTTGAACATAAAGATCGCCAAAGCAATACAACCCACTCCACATACCTACTCTTGCTGAATTAGAACCATTAATATTCGTTTCATTAGCTACTTCAACACGAGCATCATTCACTAAATCAAGTTTTCCGGGTGTTGCACCATCCTCAATTGTTAAATCATTAGTGATAAAAAGTTGCGTATAACTTCCAGAACTGGGATCACCAGTAAAATTTACTTCACCACCAGCCTCGATAAACAAATCATAACAATAACTATGATTAAGGTGACTATCTGTTTGCTGAGAGTATCTTGGATAATAGGTTGCTCCAGATGGAATAATACAGTTTGCATAAGTGTCCGGGGCATAAGGTTCTGGTAATCCGCAAATAGTTTCCCAATTTGATGGATTATTCCAAGAATATTGATTGTATGTACCATTCGAATTTCCACCAACCCAAATCATTGAATAATATCTAGGAAAATCATAGCCACTAACTGAACCATTAATATTTGGAATGTAAGGTGAGAAATCTTGTTCCCAAATGGGGTCTGCTCCCCATGTTATATTTAGCCATCCATCAGGTGCTATTTCAAAGGACCATCCTGTTGAAGTCCAACCATCAATTTCAACTGTTCTAAATTTAGCAATCGTCTCCCATGTGTCCACAGTCCATCCGCTTGTAACGATATAATTAGATGATTGTGTATATGAACGAAAATTCCATCCACCAGCCGTATAATAGGAATCAACAGCATCAAATGGAATTATATTATAATCAGTGCATTCAAGAG
>PKSW01000052.1 GCA_002869465.1 Marinilabiliales bacterium | reverse complement strand
TTTGTATTTCCCGCAATAGAACAATTGTTATTCATGTACGTTTTATGAACTCAAACCATTCGATTTGAGTTAAAAAGTGAATCAGACAAATTTATAAAAATATTAACGTCAAATTCTAAAATCTGGCCAATGCCATAAAAAGCAATGAATAGACTTTTGTTCAGAAGAAAATCAGAAAAATCGTTGTTATATAAAAAAAAAGCTGCTCTATTTATCGGAGCAGCTTTTTTTAACCAGGTTATTTTGGGTTTATTTTCCTGTTACGTAATCGTATTCCATAATTGCTGCGTCACTCCATTTGTGAGCTTCCAGATCATCATAAATCATTCCATTTGCACCAAAAAGAAGTGATTTTGCATTATAGCCCAATATTCTAAGGTAAGCAGTTAAGAATGCACTCGTCTGACCAGTCCAGCAATATACAACTACTGTCTTGTCTGTTGGTAAAGTGGTCAAATCAACACCATAAGCCATTGAATTTTTCGGTGTATACTGCATAGCGCCTGGTACATGTCCATAATGTGTATAATCAGCTTCAGCCCAATAATTCACAACATAATAATTATTGATATTAGCAAAAACCTCACTACCACTAACTTTCGCGGCACCAAATCCTTCAGTTAAAACGTCAGATACACGGACTTCTAAAATTCCTTGTCCGGTTGTTTGACCGGTTGATAAGGTAGGCAAGTTGCCTTCCGGACCTTTTGCTACATTATCTCCTTCAAATTGGGTGGAATACATATTGGATACATTGTTCTGCCAGCTTCCTGCAAAAAAACTGTTCCATGAACTCATTCCAAAACCCATGCTGAATGCATTTGAATAACCATAAAGCCTTAAAATGGATGTTGCCCACCCGGCAGTTTGTCCCGTATAGCAAACAATTACAATCTTTGCATCCATTGCCAAGCCTTCTGACTGAATATGGTTGAGCACATCACCTGAAGCAACATTTACCGCACCTTCTATATGACCCAGAGCAAAATCACCTCCAGACCTGATATCAATAATATTTATTGCAGCCCCAGTTAAGATATCAGTATGCACAGCTTCAGCTGAAATTATGGAAGGTAAATCCGAATTCACATAATCTTTTCCAAGAGGTGAATTAGGTGACTCCATGTATTCAACAAGTACTTGCGATTCATTAATCGCTGGTTCTTCATCATCATCTTTGTTACAAGACGTAATTAATAGCGAACTAATCAGTAAGCTATAAAGTAGTAGTTTTAATGTTTTCATTCTTTTTGTTTGTGTTATTATTAAATTAATTAATGATTTTAAAATATCTTAGTTGCTTTCAAACCATGATTCAGGTAATTTTCCGTCTACGATAATGGAGTTTGATGCACTTTTCTCCCAATCTAGCAAATCCTCATCGAAGAGATAAAGTTCCTTGTTCACCAAAGTACCTCCTTCGTTTCGAATATGGCAATTTGATGAGCAGGATTTTCCCTGATCCACTTGTGTCCTTTCAGTCCACCTCAGTAAGTTGTGTGGTGTTGTAAAATTATAGGTAGGGCAAGCATCGAAATTTGCATACTCATCAACACCGTATTTCTCCCAGTTATCTGGTGCAGCCAATGTACGCCTTACCAAAGTAAAATTAAAGCCTGGCCGTAAATCAGGTAATGGGTTTACAGCAATTTTATATCCCAAATAAGAAGGTATTCTTGCTCCTTCACCATGTATATGGCAGCTTCCACAATTGTTATAATCCTGTGAGTGACAAACCTGGCAGTTAAAATCATCATAGTGCATGGAGTGATAGTTGTTTGAAGATTGAATATCATTATGGCAATTATCACATGTTGGCAATTTAGAGTAGGCATACCGTTGCTCTACCGGGTTACCATCACCATGTAATTCTGTCCCGCTGTGACAATTAGAGCATTTAAACTGCATGCTTGTTAAATGTACATCCGGTTCTGTTCCGGCAGCTACACCCAGATACGCATGACCTCCGCGAGAAGTATGGCATGTAACACAAACACTTATCATATCAGGAGTTTTGTTAAACATATGACCATTGGACAGACCACCACCACCAATGGGAGGTCTTACAATATGACAATTTCCACAGGTACCATGACAGGTAGCACAATTGGCGTTATATCCTTCAATCTGGTGTTGTGGCAATTGGTCAAATTCGGAAGCACCGCTAAAACCACTTCGCAATGCTACTTTTCTCATTTGCCCGGTTCCATTGTGGATACTTGTTTTGAAGTTATCAACGATCTGCTGGTGGCAAGAACCACATTTATTGTCTGCTTCCGCTGATGGATGCCTCAGGAAATCCCCTGAATGCGCCAGTTGTTTATCATCAGTGTCATCTATTCCGTTATGGCAGCCTGTACATCCTATCTGGTAATGGCCCGATGTCTTGTATTCTTCATAACCGCTGCCACCCATATAAACACTATCGTAAGGTTCGTAATGTGGTGCATCTCCACCACATCCACCGGCCGGTGCCGCTGTGTCGGGTGTGTAAACAGCCTGAAGATGCGA
>PKSW01000043.1 GCA_002869465.1 Marinilabiliales bacterium | reverse complement strand
CTTACAGGTAAATCTGTTTATCAGGATAATGTCAGCGGTACAACTACGATCAATTTAAATGATATGTACAAAGGCATTTATTTGTTGAACATTTACGATGCTACAACCAACACAAACGTTGTTAAAAAACTGGTTATCAATTAATCAATTAAATTAATCTAAAGAGCCTGGTAACGCTTTACCAGGCTCTTTTTTTCTTTAACATCATTTACAACTAAAAAAAATATTATGAAGAAATTTTACACTACGCTCCTACTCTTACTCTTTGCCGTATCAATGATGTATGGGCAAAATTTAGTAACGAATCCTGGATTTGAAAATTGGACTGGCGGTACTCCTGACAACTGGACCTATGAATCAGGGGTAACATTCAGCCAGGAAAATGGAACAGTCCATGGCGGAACATACAGCGCTATGGTAACCCTTACAACAGATGTACAGGGAGATACTGACACACAAAATGCTGCAGCTGCTGTTGTTGCAGGAGATCCTTATAATTGTAGTGTTTGGGTATATGATAATGATCCTGCCGGAAGAGTTTCCATTGTATTATACTGGACCGGAGGACCTGCAAATACATATACTAATGTGTACAGTGAAGACATAGATGCATGGCAGGAACTTACCTATGAAGATTATGTGCCTGAAGGTGCAACCGAAGTAAAAGTTGGATTCAGATTTTATGATGTTGCTGCTAACTGGGATGGAGATGCTGTATTTTATGTTGATGATTACAGCTTTGAGATCAATACAACGATCTATCCTGAACCCACAAATTACCCTACTGATTTCGCAGCTGAGTCAGTTGGACCGAACATTAACCTGACATGGACTGATGCCATTGGTGATCAATTACCAAGAGGATATCTTATTCTTGGAAATAATAACGGAGGAGGTTTCACCGCACCTGTTGATGGCACGCCTGTTGAGGATGATGTTGACTGGAGTAACAATAGCATTGCAGTGAATGTTATGTACGGTGACGAGTTTCTTGCTGTAAGCACGGAACCTAATATGGATTATCAATTTACAATCTATCCCTACACAAATACAGGTGAAGATATAGATTATAAAACAGACGGTACGGCACCTACTGCCTCTGCTTCAAGTGGCAGTACTACTATTATAAACCAGGAAACCTTTGATAGCAACCTGGGCACATGGACAGGTTATAATGTTTCAGGAGATCAGGAATGGGGTTGGGATAGTTTTGGTGTACCTCCAGGATGTGCTAAAATGAATGGCTATTTTAATGGTCCAATTCCCAATGAAGACTGGCTGATTTCTCCTGCCTTAAACCTGAGTGGCTACGAATCGATCACGTTCAGTTTTGATCACGCGCGGAATTTTGCTTCCAATGATGGATTATTTGTCCTGGTATCTAACGATTATGATGGATCAAGCGACCCGTCAAGTAACGGAACCTGGACAGATTTAACCTCTATGTTTACCTTCCCCGAAGGTGGAGGCAGTTGGGATTTCATCCCTGCCGGTTCTGCTGATGTTAGTATGTATGATGGCGCAAGCACTTATTTTGCCTATAAATACACATCCACTAATGCAGATGCATCAACCTGGGAAATTGATAATGCACTTATATCAGGTGTCGCTGCAGTTGGTATTTCTGAAATGGAGGAAACCAATATCCAGGTTTATCCCAATCCGGCTGCCGATATGCTCACTGTGAATTGCGAAAGACAGGGCGATATAAAGATCATCAGCCTGGCAGGTCAGGTCATGATGCAATCAGCAGCCCAAAAAGGTACTAACCTATTCAATGTGCAACAGCTGAATCCTGGATTGTATATGCTTCAGTTTACAAATGAAGCAGGTGCTGCAAGTACACAAAAACTAATGATCCGGTAAACAGATATCCATTTTTTAAAAAGATCCTGCCAGCACAAAAAGTTGGCAGGATTTTTTCTTTAATTTTATACTCTTGGTAGTTCAGCAGAACTATACTTTTTTAACATGATTTGCGTTAATTTACTCGTATGAGATTCAGCATAAAATCATTCATTACCGGATTTGTTTTGCTATTTGGCAGCTTTACTTTTGCACAAAACGCATCGGTTATCAGGATGGAAGCCCCTGCCGCACTCGAGTCGGGCGCCTTCCACACAGAAACACTGGCTAAAAGTGGGGTCATGATCTTCTATGAGAGCAACGAAGTTAATGAGTCCAGCCAGCGCAAATGGTATTTCGGGCTGTTCGACACCCAGTTAAAACAGGTATGGCTTAAATTTATTCCACTTCGTGATGGTATTCAGTTTATGAAATCAGTACGCAACGGTAGCATGTTGCACCTGCTTTTTCGATCTGTAAATCCGGGAAAATCAGGTAACGAGTTTTATGAAATAGTCAATTATAATACCAGAACTGAAGCTTTTTCTAATATTTCAGGTACCATTCCCGATGATGCTGAAGTTAATGGCTTTGAAGCCATCGATGATAAAGCTTGCCTGGGACTTAATTTGAAAAAGAACCATACCGATGTATTATTCATCAACCT
>PKSW01000315.1 GCA_002869465.1 Marinilabiliales bacterium | reverse complement strand
CTTTACTATTAATTTTTGGGCTGTTTATTTGTTTAGGAATGCAAGGCCAGACGCTAGTTTCTACCAACCCTCAGTTAAAGAATGCGGTACTTGAGGAATATACAGGAATACACTGTACATATTGTCCTGATGGACATGCCATAGCAGCTTCTATGATTGAGAATAATCCGGGGCGTGTGGTTGTAATTGCCTTGCACCAGGGAAGTTTTGCGAATCCTGGTAATGGTGAACCTGATTACAGAACGCCTTGGGGTAATGCCCTGGCTGCACAGGCTGGTGTGAGTTCCTATCCAAGCGGAACCATCAATAGACATCTTTTTAGTGGATCAGCAACCGGTATGGGGCGGGGAGATTGGATTTCTCGTGCTGACGAAATAATGCAGGAGATTTCTCCCGTCAATGTGGGTATTACATCAGAATACAATGATGTAAGCAGGGAATTAACCATCCAGGTCGAGTTGTATTATACTGATGACAGCCCGGAAGCAATCAATTATCTGAATGTAGCACTGTTACAAAGTCATATTTTCGGCCCACAAACAGGTGGTGGAGCTGGAAATAATTATGAGCATATGCATATGCTTAGGGATTTGATTACCGGCCAATGGTGAGAAGAAATAACCACTACCAGCCAGGGAACATTTATCGAAAGGACTTATGTATATGAGGTACCTGAAAGTTTTAATGATGTGCCTGTGGTTGTTGAGGATTGTGATGTGGCGGTTTTTGTGACGGAATCGCACCAGGAAATATACAGCGGTGATGTGGTAAATGCTATTGGCGGAACCAATATGTATATTGGCGATATTACCCTGGCGGACGAGTTTAATATTAAAGCCGGAAACCCAAATACGCTTTCAGCATTTAACCTCACCATAAACAGCATCCTGGAAGGTACTCAGGAATTTAACTTAACGCTATCATCCGACAATGCACCTGAAGACTGGGAGATGTCGTTTGAAATAGACGGTGAAACTTATGACGAAATGGCCATGATTGATCTGGAAAATAATACCGAAAAAGAAATTATAGTTCATATCCTACCCGGTAACCAGGCTGAACTTGTCAATTATTCACTGGTGATGGAATCCGTATCTTATCCTAATGCTCCGGCAAAATATTGTGAATTCAGGCTCATTTCCGGTGTTACGGATCTGGTGGTCACTGCTACCGGAGGTCCCGAGGCTATAGATTATGAGCATGTGTACACAGACGCTTTGGAAGCATCAGGCTGCGAAACTTATACGTCAACTATGGCTGATGTTTTTGTAGATGGGATGACTGCCAACGCCTTCTCTGAAGTCAATAGCATTTATTATAATGTTTCCTGGACATTTCCCGCGCTGACAATCGGACAGATAGAAGCGGTAAAGACTTTTATGGATAACGGAGGAAGCTTGCTTCTTGCCGGACAGGATATTGGCTGGGATATGATGAGTGGTGCTTCAGGATCGCACAGCTCACCCGAGGCCACTGACTTTTACGAAAATTACCTGTTTTCAAACTATATTGATGATGGCTCCACAACGAATAATAAATTAATTGTCAATCAAAACGATGATGTGTACATGGATGTTGCGCAGTCGGCAGTAGTGGATGTTTTTGGTGGAAACATGTATCCTGACCAGATGTCAGCAAGAGAAGGAGCGGATGAAGTTTTCTTTTATGATGAAGCGCAAACAAAAGCTGCTGTGGTGAAAGTGTTTACCGATGAATTCCAGATGATCTATTTTGGTATCGGACTTGAAATGATCGGAGATGTGGATGTAAAAAATCAAATTATGGATCTTACACGTCAATGGTTCAACCTGACACTTTCGACACAGGAATTTGAAAATGCACTGGCGAAACTTAATATAAGTCAGAATTATCCAAACCCGGCCAGCAAAATAACAACGATCGATGTGCAGGAGCTGAATACAAATGCTGATTTTATACTCACGGATATGAGTGGAAAAACAATCAGGTCATTCCAGGTGGAAAAAGGCAGCAAATCGATTCAGTTAAATGTTAGCGATTTATTACCCGGAACATACTTCTATAATTTAATAGTAAATGATCATCCAAGTGAAACCAAAAAACTCATGATTATAAAATAATCTATTGAGGAATATTTCAGATGAAAGGCCCGGATTTAATTTAAATCCGGGCCTTTATCATTTTAAATGTTAATAAATCTATGCGACATATTACATATGAAATTCAAAATTATCTTTTAAATAAAATTATCTTTGTGCAAAGCGAAAACAATGAAGAAATTAAAAAAAGGAGATACTGCACCTGATTTTTCGGGCTTCGATCAGGACGGGAAAAAGATGCAATTAAGTGATTTTAAAGGTAAAAAACTGATCCTTTATTTTTACCCGAAAGATAATACCCCCGGATGTACATCAGAAGCCTGTGACCTTAGGGATAATTACGAGATGTGGCTATCAAAAGGATACCATGTGGTAGGAGTTAGCCCCGATAGCCAGAAATCACATCAGAAATTTATTGAAAAATTCGATCTTCCGTTTCCCCTCATTGCCG
>PKSW01000101.1 GCA_002869465.1 Marinilabiliales bacterium | reverse complement strand
ATGGGGTTGATAGCATTTCCGTTTTGATCAATGCCTTTCAGTCCAGCCAGAAAACCATTGGCATATGGCGCTTTTTCAGTAGTAGGATTCACTGCATGTGCATTATGGCAATCAGCGCATTCAATATGTTTATTCGATAACCCAATAAGGGCTGTCTCATTAGGTTCATGAACCTTGTCTGATCCAAATATATCATGTCTGTATGGTTTCGTAAACTGTGTTTCAATGTTTTTATCAGGTGAGGCCACATTTCCATTATGGCAATCGAGGCAGTTCATTTCTGCCAGGTCTTCTTTCATCAATCGTTCTTTGCCACCAGCAGTATGCATGCTGTGACAATTTGCACATCCATTTTGAGCAACCGTTGCAAAGGAGTGTTCTGTATGTGCCCATGGATTTTCCCCTGATCCATTCCATCCTGAAGCAGAAGTAGCATGAGAGGAGAAATTCCAATATTCCGGATCGTGACATTTTAAGCAGAGATCTGAGTATTCATTTGTAGCAACCAGAAAATTGGCATATGTATCATTATGAGGGTCGTGGCATGAGGTACATTGCACCTTCTCGTTGCCATCAAGTGTTGCCGGAAATAAGGGCTTATGTTTTAGTTGACCATCTGCTGAAACAAGTGTTGCGTCATAAATAAAAGAGATGGGGTGGTCGTCAGAAAGATCTGTTCCAAGGTTGCTGCTGCTTCCTATCGGCATGGTGCTGCCCGCATTGCCCATGGCGATCGTGCCATCATGACAAGAGAGACAAAGTATGGAGGAACCATCAGGCTGCCTGGTAGGGTCATAAGGTATATTTGAAGTTGAGCTGGTCATCTGGTCATACATGATGTACCTTGTTCCCGTATTCCCTTTTGACCAGGCGGGTGATATGGCTCTGTCTGAGTGGGGTGTATGGAAAAATTCGCAAACTGATTGTGAAGCTGATTTCTGCCCGGTAATGGAACTATTTAACGATAAATTATGCTTTGAAAACTCAACAGACTGTGCATATAGAATTGCAGGAATCCAAATTAGCAAGACCAACGTTATTTGTTTATTTTTCTTCAACTCTTTAATTAGTTATATAATATGTCCAATTTAAAAATTTGCACCCTGGAATTGTAGCTGTCCGCAACATAAATGAAATTGTTTTTGTCAATAAATATACCCGTAGGCATCCAGAACTGCTCCTTATCCTCTCCCTGAGAACCAAGAACATACAATAATTTTCCTGTTCTGTCAAATACCTGTATCGCATGGTAAAGTGCATCCGCAATATAAATATGACCATACGAATCCGTAGCAATTCCTTTAGGCCTCGAAAGATAACCTGATGCATCGCCGATTTCTCCAAACGATGAAACGAAATTACCATTTTTGTCAAATATCTGGATCCGGAAATTCATAGCATCAACTACATATACTATACCTAAATTATCAATCCAAATATAGGTAGGAAAATTAAACTGCCCCGGTCCATTTCCCCTTTCCCCAATACGTTTAATGATTTCCCCTTTTTCATTTAGAACAGCCAAACGGTGCGCTTTGGTTTCGGAAACCCAAACCTCCTTATTTACAACTGAATAGGCTATACCTGTGGGTTGTTCAAGAGATGCTGAATCATTAAAAATCTGTAAATCTTTATTTCCAGGCAGAAACTGAAAAATTTTATTTAATTTAGAATCTGTAAAAAGAATCTGATCATCCTGAAAAAAACAACTACCTACTATTGAAGGCAGATTCTCTATATCTTTATTACGGAATTGGGTGATTTCACCCACCCCGTTCTGTACCAGGAAAAAAGACCCGATACCCTGATCTGCAATCCAAAATAAATCAGGACTATTGGCAAGGACGGACATAGGTTTGATAAGATCGGCTGGCTTTTTTCCAAATAGTAGATTTGTGAACCAGTTTTTATTTTTCTTGGAACTTCTTTTATTGAGATCTTTATCTTTTTCTGTTGAGGCCTCTTTTTTGATGGTTAGCGCAGGGTACTGACTTACCCAGCGAACAGAATAACTTTCATGATCATGTTCATTTTTAATCGTATCATGATCTTGCGCACTTACAGAAAAGAAGGCAGCAAAAACCAAAGTTCCTGTTTGAATCAAAGTTAAAAGAATACGATGGTTCATATGCATATGACAACATTTAATCTTGTGCTAGCAATGCTGTAAAATTAGATAAATTATCATCGTAGAAAGATTTGGTAAATTGAAATGAAAACTTCCAGAACCTATTGTTTCTTTTCAATTGATAGGCTTCTTGAGTTAAAGATCAAATAATTATAAACGAAACTAATATGAAAGGGTCTTAATTAATTACCTTACCGCTTTCCATGATAATATCATAGAAATAGCCGGCGCCAAAATCTTTTTCAAGGGTGATTACCCCCTCAATGGTAATAATATCTCCAACATTTACTTCATCAGAAGTTGTAGCTGTAAAATCAAATCCTCCGGAATTACCTGTCCCATCCTGCAGGTGAATCCAGTTCCTGTTCATGATTTTGGAATTGAATTTAGTCACTTTACCCCTTATT
>PKSW01000363.1 GCA_002869465.1 Marinilabiliales bacterium | reverse complement strand
ATTACTTTTTGATTTTCCATGTTTTTTTTATTTTAGGATAAAATTCAAATAAAAAAGACACCTTGTAAGGTGTCTTTTATTAAAAAATATCTATCGTTTTACTTTAACTTTGGCACCCTCAATGATATCTTCAACAACGCCCGGATCGAGCAATGTGGAAGTATCACCCAGGTTGGAAGCATCACCTTCACCAATCTTACGTAAAATTCTACGCATGATTTTACCTGAACGTGTTTTTGGCAATCCGCCAACAATTTGGATTTTATCTGGTTTGGCAATAGGTCCGATGAATTTGGTCACAGTTGCCCTGATCTCATCCTCGATGGTTTTCATTTCATCTTCTGAGAGATCTTCGCAAATTACATATGCATAAATACCAGAACCTTTGATCTCGTGCGGATAACCCACAACGGCTGATTCATTTACTTTCGGATGCTGGTTGATGGCATCTTCTACTTCGGCAGTTCCGATACGGTGACCCGAAACATTGATCACATCGTCAATACGTCCGATAATGCGGTAATAACCTTCTTCATCACGTTTGGCGCCGTCGCCGGTTAAATACAAACCTTTGAACATGGAGAAATAAGTGTCAAAGCATCTTTTGTGATCTCCATAGGTGGTGCGTAACATACCCGGCCATGGGAATTTAATACAAAGGATACCTTCAACACCGTTTCCTTTCAGCTCTTTTCCTTCAGGATCAACCAAAACAGGCTGAACACCCGGTAAAGGTAATGTAGCTAATGAAGGTTTGGTTGGTGTGATACCTGCAAGAGGTGTAATCATAATTCCACCTGTTTCTGTTTGCCACCAGGTATCCACAATCGGGCAACGACCGCCACCAATCAGGTCATGGTACCAGCGCCATGCTTCTTCATTAATGGGCTCTCCAACTGTTCCCAGTACTTTTAATGAGCTGAGGTCGTGTTTTACAACCCACTCGTCACCTTGTGCTACCAATGCGCGGATAGCGGTTGGGGCTGTGTAAAACTGGTTGACCTTGTATTTGGCAACTACTTCCCAGAATCTGCCCGGATCGGGCCATGTGGGAACGCCTTCAAACATAATGGAAGTAGCACCAGCCAATAATGGTCCGTAAACAATATATGAGTGACCTGTTACCCAGCCAATATCGGCGGTACACCAGTAAATATCTCCGTCATTGTATTGGAATACATTTTTAAATGTGTATTCGGCATATACCATATATCCTGCTGTAGTATGCAAAACCCCTTTTGGTTTTCCGGTTGATCCGGAAGTGTAAAGAATGAACAATGTATCTTCAGAATCCATGACTTCGGCTACATTTTCAGTGCCTACACCTTTAATCGCATCATGCCACCAGATATCACGTCCTTCTTTCCAGTTGATGTCCTCACCGGTACGTTTTAATACAATATTGTGTTTTACGCTCGGACAATTCTCCAATGCCTCATCAGCGATGGCTTTTAAAGGAATTGACTTAGTGCCACGGTATCCGCCATCAGAAGTGATCAGCACTTTACATTCTGAATCGTTGATCCTGTCAGCAAGTGCAGTGGCTGAAAAACCTGCAAAAATGATGGAGTGAATGGCTCCGATACGGGCACATGCCAGCATAGCAACAGCCAATTCAGGAACCATAGGTAGATAAATAGCTACCCGGTCGCCTTTTTCAACACCCAATTTGAGCAGTGTATTTGCAAATTCTTTTACCTTATCAAATAACTCACCATAAGTAAGTTTAATTTCTTTTTCATTTGGATCATTTGGCTCCCAGATAATGGCCACCTGGTCTTTACGCATGAACATATTTCTTTCGAAAATATTCTCGGTAATATTCAGTTTGCCGTTAACAAACCAGTTTACATCAGGGGCGTCCGGCCCATCAAATCTCCAATCTAATACTTTATCCCATTTTTTACGCCAAAAATTGGACTCAGCAATTTCTGCCCAGAATGCTTCAGGGTTTGCAACACTTTCCTGGTACTTCTGATAGTACTCTGCCATACTTGTGATCTTATTCGTCATAGCTAAAACTTTTTGTGAATTTGTATATTGATGATTAATTACGTTTAAAAGAAATAATAAAATCCAACCAGGAATCTGACATTCCCAATTGCATTGGTTTTTGTAATACTCAGGTTTTCTCCATATTCAGTTGCGTAACCTGCAACGGTGTATTCAATTTCCGGTGCCAGCCTGAACTTGTTGACATTGTATATAAAGCGTCCTGATATCCTATAAATCTGACCGATATCACTTCCTCTTGTGTAGGAACTATAATGGCCAGTAACCTCTTCCCGGGGTCCCAGGTTTTTGGTGTAGCCACCGAACAATCCATATTGGAACTTGGGGCCGTTTGTATGGATGTCAAACCAAACCGAAGTGACACACACAGGTGTGTAACTTACGATATCTTTTTCAGGGTCGGTGATATCCTTAACAACATAGCCACCTAACATGGTTAAGTCATATGTATCTCCACCATAAAAGCCCATGAGTTTGGCAGTAATGTTTTTCCCTTGATATTTTGTGTAGGCCGAAAAGCCAAGACTACTTATACTGCTATTGGTTTTATATAAGCTGTCGGTCATGGTTCGGGGAACAAGAATTTTATAATTGAAACTTCCACCAATAATAAACTCTGTTCCATTTTCTTCATTTTTACTTACATATTCAAATCTTAGATTAAGCATGGGAATACTTGCATTTCTTAGGTATACTGAACTTGTTCCCAAAGGACCATTACTCCTGAAATCGCGTTGCCAGAAGGCAGTAAATACCAGATTGAACTTTCCAAATTCCTGTTTAACCCTTAATTGCGGGTTTCTTGAAAAAGGCTGAAACGGAGCTCCTGTGTTAAAAGAAACGGTTCCGGGATAACATTGCGTATTGAACATGGGATGCCAGTACTGCCCAACCAAAAACATGGTTTTTGGCCATTGTAATTTTATATATGCGTGTCGCAATCTGAATCCATTTATGTCAGGATCGGTAGTTCCGAAAAATTCAGCTTCGATAAAAGCAGATGATTCAGCTTTCCAGACATCTGGTCCGGTTATTAAGAGATTGGCACGCGTTTGTATTGAAAGCATATTCAGGTTTGTATTCGCGTGGATGTCATTTCCTTCGGGATCAAGTTGTTCATTTAAAGGATACAGCATGAAATGACCTTCGCGTATAGAAACATTTTCCCGGGTATCAAAAAAAAGATCACTTTTTACAAAACCATGCAATTTAACTTCAACTTTCTTTTCTTTTTCTTTTTCTTGTGAGAATATAATTATGGGCAAGAAAAAGAGAACCAATAAAACATACTTTTTCATGAAATCGATTTTGGTTTGTTCTTTTATTGTTAACTTCTTAACAATGAGTAGCAAATTTAGAATAAATTATTGGTATCACCGAGTACTTTTCTTATTTATTGACAATCTAATTTAAAATAGTAAAGGGGTTGAAAATCAATAATAAAGGGTAAATTTAAAAGCTTATATGTAGTTTAAATTCTGATTCATTTTTATTGGCTGGAATATGATGATAAATAATCAATTAAATGATGAATTTACAGTACATTCTTATAAGCGGGTATATGGATGCGATGAAGTTAAAAAAAGAACTTTTTATAGAATTTTATTTGCTGGATTGAAAGTTCGTATTTTCGTTGCATGATGAACGATTCAACATTCTTTGTTTCATCTGACACATCGTTGTCAAACGCATCGGCTGTTTCGGATACAACGGTGCATGTTGCATCAGTTGATTCGTCAAACATCATTATAGATTCATTTTTTCAACAGTCAATTCAGGAAATAAATCCAATCCTCAACCATTCAGCAGATTACAGCTGGTTTATATACTTATTATTCTTTTTGATGTTTACCGTCGCCCTTATTTGGTACCTGATTCCAGAGCGCCTGATCTATGCATTTTCCATTTCAGTAAAACCTGATTCGGCCCGGTTAAATGAAAAGGAAAGCCCGGCACCCGGGGCTGTTGTTACGTTCTTTTTTCTGATGAACTCATTAATTACTTTTAGTTTCTTATTGTACTATGTTTTAAAGTATATGTATGGATATGATTTCGAGGGTCGGAATTATTGGGAGGCAATGTTTTATATTGCAGCTGTACTTAGTTCTGTTTATGCACTTAAAATGATCATGGTTATTATGGCAGGTTGGGTGTTTGATACATTTGAAATGGCCAAAAAACAGGTGCGAATTTATTTTAATTCCAATATTGCTATGGGTGTTACCTTGCTGCCTTTGTTATTTATCCTTGTTATCGTCCCCAATATATATTTATTGTACCTGATAATATTTATTACAACTATCGTATTTATTATCAGATGGGTACAAGTTGTGCGTTTGGGAATATCGATAACCCACTTTAATTTCTTCCATTTAATTTTGTACCTTTGCACGCTCGAAATAATACCAGTGTTGGTTTTAATAAAAATCTTCATGTAAGGTATTTGTAGAATATGTTTTTCATAATTAAACCGTTGCAAAATTGAAGATAAAAAATATTCTCGTTTCACAACCTAAGCCTGCTGATCTTGAGAAATCTCCTTATGGCGAACTCTGTAAGAAATATAACCTGAAAATAGATTTTCATAAATTTATTAAAGTTGAGGAGGTGTCGGCGCAAGAATTCAGGCAGGCCAAAGGAACTTTCCAGGGGCATACAGCTGTTATTTTAACAAGCCGCCATGCCGTCGATCATTTCTTTCGCATTGCCAAAGAATTGCGTTATGAAATTCCTGATTCCACAAAATATTTTTGTATTTCCGAATCAACGGCTTATTATCTTCAAAAATATGTGCAATACCGGAAACGCAAAATATTCCACGGGAAACAAAATTTTGAAGACCTAATAGAAGTATTGAAAAAGCATACGGATGAGAAATTTCTTGTTCCTTCATCTGACATCCATAAGCAAACCATGTTTCAGTTGCTTGACAAGGAAAAAATTAATTATAATAAAGCAGTCATATATAGGACTGTAGCGAGCAATTTAAAAAACCTTGACATCGAAAGTTATGACATCATCACTTTCTTTAGCCCTGCTGGTGTTAAATCATTGTATAAGAATTTTCCGAAATACGAACAAAACAATAGCCTGATAGCTGCATTTGGCCCTACCACTGCCAAAGCTGTGAAAGAAGCCGGCTTAAAGCTCAACATTCCGGCCCCTACTAAGTCAGCTCCTTCAATGACCATGGCTATTGAGGAATATTTAACCAATTTAGCCAAAGAGAACAGGAGAAACGGCAGAAAATAAATCTAATTTTCTGTTAGATTTTTCTGATTTCAAGATTTGAATAAATTTGCCATTTCAATTAAAACCTTGGAAGTTTGAAGAGAATTGTTCTGTATATCATTTTTATTTCTATTTCAACATGCTTTATGCAAAAAGTAAGCATGGCTCAAAAAACTGATACCATTGTCCATATAAATGGTGATATCCTTACCGGCGATTTAAAAAAAATGGTCTACGGTGTAGCTTCATACAAAATGGATGGAATGGGAACTATTAGTATGGAAGAGGTCAAAATCAATACAATAAAGTCAAAAAAAATGTTTGAAATAAAGATGAAAAGCGGCTTTATTTATTTTGGTTCTTTTGATACTTCAGGTATTGACCGGAAAGTAAATATTGTAGTCACTAATGGAAGGGAACTCGTTGATATTGACCAAATAGTTGAAATCTATCCGATCAGAAATAATTTCTGGATGCGAACCAGCGGAAACTTTAGCCTCGGGGCCAATTATTCGAAAGGTAGTAATGTAGCTACAATTGCATTTTCAGGTAATTTGTCTTATAGAAAAAAGAAATCATATTGGAATTTTGCCTGGGATGATAACAATACCTTTCAATCTGATACTATCAGTTCTAGTAAAGCAGATGTGAGTTTGGCCTGGCAGCGATTGCTAAAAAAGAAATGGTCGGCACAGGTAATGATAAGTGCTACTCAAAACTCTGAATTGGGTACCAAACTGCGTACAGGTATAAATTTAACAGGGATACGGGATATTGCATATAATAACTGGAACAGACTTTATGCAGGAGCAGGTTTATCGCTTACCAACGAACAATCTTATGGAGGTGCAGATGCGAAATACGATCTCTCTGGTGTGATTACAGCAGGCTGGAAGGTATATAAATACACAATTCCAAAAGTATGGGTTGATGCAAACGTCAGTTATTTACCCTATTTTACTGATTCGGGTAGATATAGGATATCTATTAATTTAAATCCACAGATAAGTATTCTTAGTGACAATTTCAAGATTGGTTTTACATCATATTATGCTTATGACAGTAAACCCTCTGATGAAAATGCATCTACAAATGACTATGGTATTAATCTGACCTTATCATACTCATTCCATTAACCTGAATTAAATCAATTTTTATTGAATATTAAACTAACAAAAGACGAACGACTGCGAAGTAAAAGGATCGTTGAAAGACTTTTTACTACAGGAAAGTCTGTATTTATATATCCGTTCAAGATATTTTATTTCAGTGAGAATGAGCTATCTGCAAATCAGGTCCAGGTACTGATCACGGTTTCAAAAAGGAATTTTAAAAAAGCAGTAGATAGAAACCGTATTAAAAGATTAATACGGGAAGCTTATCGAAAAAATAAATATGGATTGTGCGATCAACTGAAACGTCATAATAAAAGTATGGCGATAGGTTTGATTTACGTAGGTGAAACAATTCTTAGCTATCAAGAAATAGAACGGAAATTAATTCTAATTTTGCAGCGCTTAATTGAACAGGATGAAGAACATATTGGGTAAACTGCTAATCCTATTAATAAAGATTTATCAATATACACTTTCTCCATTTATCGGCCGTTCGTGCAGGTATACGCCAACTTGCTCTGTTTATAGCATCGAAGCCATAAAAAAACACGGTCCTTTTAAAGGGACCTGGCTGGCAGCTAAAAGAGTATTGTCTTGCAATCCCTGGGGAGGTAGCGGCTACGATCCTGTTCCTTAAAATAATAACAATGAAACAACGAACGTATATCTGGCTGATCATATCTGCATTTTGTATTTTAAGTTTTACCGATCTTCCAGCGCAGGATAAAAATAACTTTGAGATTTCAAAGAATATTGAAATTTATGTGGATGTTTTGAGACAACTAAATTTAAATTATGCGGATAATATCAACCCCGGTGAATTAAATAAAATTGCCATTGATGCCATGCTTAATAAGTTGGATCCTTACACTGTTTATGTGCCCGAATCTCAACTTGAAGACTTTGAATTGATGACCAAGGGAGAATACGGTGGTATTGGTGCTCTGATACAAAAGCAGGATGGATACGTTGTGATCACAGAGCCATACGAAGGTTTCCCTGCACAGAAATCAGGGCTGAAGGCTGGTGATAAAATCATTTCTATTGATGGTGAATTGGCCAGGGATAAAGATACCCCTGAAGTAAGTGAGAAACTAAAAGGGGTGCCCGGAACTACCGTAACCCTTATCATTGAAAGTTACGGAGATACCACCCAAAAAGTAATAGAGATTCTCCGCGAGAAAGTAAAATTTCCTAACATTCCATATTATGGAATGATTGGCGATGGTATTGGTTATATCAGTTTGATGCAGTTTAATCCCAATGCAGCTTCGGACGTGCAGAAAGCTTTTAACGAATTGCGAACAGAAAATAATATGAAAGGTGTAATCCTTGATTTGAGAGGCAATGGTGGCGGACTTTTAAATGAAGCGGTTGATATTACCAATATTTTTGTTCAAAAAGGGCAAACCATTGTAACTACTAAAGGCAAACTGAGTGAAAATGTGCAGGTGCACCGTACCCGGAACAATGCCATCGACCCAAAAATACCTCTGGTAGTGCTGGTTAATAACAACAGTGCTTCAGCTTCTGAAATTGTGGCTGGGGCCATCCAGGATTTAGACCGGGGGATAATCATCGGTGAGCGGACTTTCGGAAAAGGCCTGGTTCAGCATGTAACATCATTACCTTATAATTCAAAAATGAAAATTACAGTCGCCAAATATTACATTCCAAGTGGTCGCTGCATTCAGTCGATTGATTATTTTAATAAAAATGCAAACGGCGATAACGATAAAGTTCCTGACTCCCTCATTTCTTCATTTAAAACCAAAGGAGGCAGAACCGTGCTCGATGGAGGGGGAATCATTCCTGATATATGCATCAAGCCGGTCTCTTTCAGCCAGATCACGGCTGATCTGTATGCCAATAATTACATTTTTGATTATGCAAATAAATTTGCTGCTGAAAACACGGAAATTGATGCACCCGGCGAATTTGAGATTACGGATCCCGTGTATGATGATTTTAAACTTTATGTGGAGAACCAAGAGTTTAATTATCTGACCGAGACTGAGTCGTTGATCGAAAGAATGAAAAAAAGCGCTGAAAGAGAAAGTTATTTACTTGCTATTGAAGCGCAACTTGATACCGTTGACTCGTTGGTGAAAGAAGAAAAGAAAAAAGATATTGAAAAATTCAGAAGTGAGATTGAAGAATTGCTATTGATGGAAATTGTAAGCCGCTATTATTACCAGAAAGGAAAAATTATAGCAACCGTTCAACATAACGAAGAAATAGAAGAGGCCAAAAAGGTTTTGCTGGATGAAGATTTATACAAATCTGTTTTAGACGGCACTTATAAGAAATCTGATTGCGATGAAGAATAAGCTTCTAAAGTTTACATGATTAAATCCAGCACAAATATACATTCGCTTACTTACTTTATCGTTTTAACACTTATTGCGATAAGTATTCCACTCTCAAAGTTTGCTATGAGTGTAACTGAATTCATGCTGCTGGGTTTATGGTTATGGTCAGGGTTTTCTTTCACCATTTCATACCGATTCTTCAAATTGGGTGGTTTTTTTAAAGGAAGCATTCATTTTATTGTCTATACAGCAACACTGGCGTATCATAATTTTATCGATCATTTAAGCGCATTTGTAAAAAACAGGCCGGCGCTTATATTATCTTCTATTTACCTGATACATATTGTGGGCCTGTTTTACACCACTGATATAGATTATGCGCTGAAGGACCTAAGAGTAAAACTCCCCTTGCTGCTATTTCCTGTTGTTTTCGTGGTGATGGAAAAAACCGATTACAAACGGTTTAGGATATTGATGCTGTTTTACACTGCCGCTTCATTTGTTGGAACGCTGATCAGTTTCGGACTTATGTTAAAAGGAAACTTTGTGGATATCAGGGAAATTTCCCCTTTTATTTCACCCATCCGGTTCGGCTTGAATATTTGCTTTGCTTTTTTCGCCCTCGTGTATTTTATCCTGTTTGATAAAGGGTTTAGAATCTGGCATAAGTTCGCTTTCGCCCTTGTTTTAATCTGGTTTATCGTTTTTCTGATCCTGTTGGAGTCCTTAACAAGTCTATGGATTTTACTTATCGTTACAGTTATTTATTTGGTGATTTTACTTTTCAGAACCCAGAAACCGATTGTTAAATTGGCATTTATTATCCTGGCAACTGGCATCCCGCTCTCTTTGTTCTTTTATGTAAAACATGTGGTCAATACGGCTCAGAATCCACCAGTGATCAGGGCAGCAGAATTGGATTTATTTACCGAAGCAGGAAATCCATATGTACATGATACCATTGTCAGGGGCATTGAAGATGGTCGCTATATTGGTTTGTACTTGTGTATACCGGAGATGAAGCAGGCCTGGAATGAAGCAAGCTCATATGATTTCAATGGTAAAACCGATGCCGGGGAAGACATCAAAGAAACGCTGATCCGGTATCTTACATCGAGGGATTTAAGGAAAGATGCGCAAGGTATTTATACCCTGACGGATTGGGATATCAGGATGATCGAAAGGGGTGCGGCGAACTACAATTACGTTAAAAATCCAGGCCTCCGGACACGGATTCTTAAAATAATGATGGGTTATGATGTGTATAAAAAAACAGGAGATCCAAGTGGTAGTTCTGTAATGCAACGCATCGAATATTCAAAAGCGTCAGTAAAACTCATTGGTAAAAATTTCTGGGCAGGTGTAGGCACGGGTGATATTGAAGATCAACTCATTCATCAATACAAACAAATGGGCTCCGAACTCAAAGCAAAGTTTAGGTTTCATGCCCACAATCAGTTCCTGGCCATTTTTATTACATTCGGTGTTTTTGGATTTTTTTGGTTCATTTTCGCTTTGCTGTATCCAGCCATTAAATTGAAAGGCTTTAACGACTATTTCTTTGTCAGTTTCTTTTTGATCATCATATTTTCCATGTTTTCGGATGATACTATAGAAACACAGGCAGGTGCTACTTTATTTGCTTTTTTCTATTCATTTTTATTACTGGGGAAAAAGCGCGATAATGTGAAAACAAGCATTGAATGATAATTTTCTAATTTAGCTGTAAATGAAGCTGCAATGAAAATCAGGAATATTAATATTCAAATAGAAGAATACGATCACTCAGGATTGCTGAAAAAACCAGAATTACATTTACTGGAACAGGCACAGCAGGCCATCGAAGGTTCATACGCACCCTATTCCGAATTCAGAGTAGGAGCCGCCGTATTGCTTGAAAATGGTGAAATTGTAAAAGGAAGCAATCAGGAGAACGCGGCTTACCCCTCGGGCTTATGCGCCGAGCGGGTGGCTATTTTTCATGCCAAATCCAAATATCCTGACCTGAAAGTGAAGTCTATTGCCATAACTGCAATATCGGATAATTTTGTTACCAAATCGCCCATCACACCTTGCGGGGCCTGTCGCCAGGTAATTGCAGAAACCGAGAGCCGGCAAAATGAAAAGATCAGGATCATTATGAAAGGGCAGGAAGGAATTGTGCAGGCGGTTAACGGTATTGAAAACCTACTGCCATTCATGTTTAAAGAAGAACAACTCAAAAAATCAAAAAGAAAATGAACATTAAAAAAATACTGATTCTATTTGCAGTAAGCTTATTAATGTTGGCTTTTAAAAGTGACAAACCCGCCTATAGGATTTTTAACACTGAAGGTAAAGATGTGAAGTATGGCAAAATGCTGGAAGAAATGGAAACCGCCGATGTAGTATTTTTTGGTGAATTACATAACAATCCGATTTGCCATTGGCTGCAAATTGAACTTACCAGGGATCTCTATGAAAAGAAAGACAGTGCGATTATGTTGGGTGCCGAAATGTTTGAAGCAGATAACCAGTTGATACTGAATGAATATATCGAGGGGAAGATCAGCGAAAAGAATTATAAGAAAGAAGCCAAATTGTGGCCCAATTATGCAACTGACTATGCGCCTTTAGTAGAATTTGCCAAAGAGCATCAAATACCGTTTATTGCCACCAATATTCCCCGGCGCTATGCTTCTGTTGTTTATAGTAAAGGTTTTGAAGGTCTCGACAGTTTAAGTGCCGAAGCCAGGAGCTATATCGCCCCACTGCCTGTTGATTACGACCCGGAATTAAAGGGGTACCGGTCAATGCTCGAAGAAATGGAAGGTATGGTTCATGCCAATGATAATTTACCCAAAGCACAAGCCATTAAAGATGCCACGATGGCCTATTCGATTGCAGGGGCGCTGGAAAAAGGCACACTTTTTATTCATTACAACGGCACCTATCATTCGAATGATTATGAAGGAATTATCTGGTATTTGAACAATTATAAACCAGGTTTGAAAATAGTATCTATTGCCTCTGTTGAACAGGAGGATATAGAAAATCTTGAAGAGGAATATAAAAATAAGGCTGATTATATCATCGTGATACCGGATCGTATGACAAAGACGCATTAAACGTCATTACCTAACCTCAACTTCTTCGTAGCCCTCAACAATATCGCCAACTTTGATGTCGTTGAAGTTTTCAACATTCAGGCCGCATTCGTAACCTGCTGATACTTCTTTCACGTCATCTTTAAAGCGTTTTAATGAGCCAAGTTTTCCGGTATACACCACGATACCATCCCTGATCAGGCGCACGTTCGTATTCCGGTTGATTTTACCATCCAACACGTAACATCCGGCAATGGTTCCCACCTTGGTAATTTTAAATACTTCCCGCACCTCAATATTGCAGGTGATTTTTTCTTCCATTTTCGGCGACAACATACCTTCAACCGCCGCTTTCAATTCTTCGGTAGCTTTATAGATAATGGAATACAGCCTGATGTCGATCTGTTCTTTTTCAGCAGCTTTGCGTGCCTGTGGTACCGGTCGCACCTGGAATCCAATAATAATGGCATCAGAGGCGGATGCAAGAATCACATCTGATTCGGTAATGGCACCCACAGCTTTGTGAATTACATTTACCTGCACTTCATCCGTTGAGAGTTTTAGGATCTCATCTGAAAGCGCTTCTACAGAGCCATCCACGTCACCCTTAACAATAATATTCAGTTCCTTGAAGTCGCCAATGGCAATCCTTCTGCCAATTTCATCCAGGGTAATATGTTTTTGCGTACGCTGTGATTGTTCGCGTATCAGTTGCTGACGTTTGGTGGCCAGGTTCCGGGCTTCCTTCTCATCCGACATCACGTTAAATATATCACCGGCCTGGGCTGCCGCATTCAAACCGAGCAATACAACAGGTGTTGATGGCCCGGCCTCGGTAATTTTGGTATTTCTTTCGTTAAACATCGCTTTAACCTTACCTGAAACCGGTCCGGCCAAAATGATGTCGCCTTGTTTCATGCTGCCATCCTGAACCAGGATGGTTGTTACGTAACCACGGCCTTTATCCAGTGTTGCTTCGATAACGGTTCCTTTAGCAAGTTTGTTTGGGTTGGCTTTCAGTTCCAGTATTTCTGCTTCCAGCAACACTTTCTCCAGCAAATCGTTGATACCCATTCCGGTAATAGCTGAAATTTCCTGCGATTGGAATTTACCTCCCCACTCTTCAACGAGGATGTTCATCGTGGACAGTTGTTCTTTTATCTTGTCGGAATTGGCACCCGGTTTATCCATTTTATTGAATGCAAAAACGATGGGAACACCTGCTGCCTGCGCGTGGTTGATGGCCTCTTTGGTTTGAGGCATCACGCTGTCGTCAGCAGCGATAACGATAATGGCGATATCAGTAACTTTAGCACCCCTGGCCCGCATTGCCGTAAAGGCTTCGTGGCCGGGTGTATCAAGAAATGTCACTTTCTTTCCACTTTCTGATGTGACTTCATAAGCGCCTATATGCTGGGTAATACCTCCGGCTTCACCGGCCACCACGTTGGCCTTACGAATATAATCAAGAAGTTTTGTTTTACCGTGGTCAACATGGCCCATCACCGTCACGATCGGGGCTCTTTCAACTAGGTCTTTCGGGTCGTCAGCCTTTTCTTCTACTTCCAAGTTTTCAGAGTCGTCAACACTTACAAAATCTACCTGGTAGCCGAATTCTTCGGCTACCAAAACGATGGTTTCAGCATCCAAGCGCTGGTTAATGGAAACGAACAATCCGAGTTGCATACACGATTTGATGATTTCGTTCACACTTACATTCATCATGATGGAAAGTTCATTGGCCGTTAGGAACTCTGTTACTTTAAGCACTGATTTTTCCTGCTCCTGGCGATCCATTTCATCCTGCATGGTCTGCGAAACAGAATCTCTTTTTAAACGCCTGTATTTTGAAGACTTCGATTTTCCTGATGGCGCAAGTCTTGCCAGTGTTTCTTTAATTCGTTGTTGAATTTCTTCCTCGGTGGGTTCAGGTTTGGCTTCTTTCCTTTTTGGAAAAGCTTTTTTTCTCGGATCTCTTTTAACTTCTTCTTTTCCCCCCGACTCAGGTTGGGATTTAATTCTTCGCCTTTTCTTCTTCTGAGCCATTTTATCATCCGAGGAAGAAGCAACAGGTTTCTTTTCTTTCTTCGTTTTACTGATTTCTTTAGGCAACTCAATTTTATCAACAACAGTTGGCCCAGTTAGTTTTTGAAACTTGGTAGGAATAAAGTTGTCTTCTTCTTTTTTAGCCTTCTCCTTTTCTTTTTCCTTTTCGGCTTCTTTTTTTGCTATCTTTTCTTCTTCTTTAGCTACAGCTTCTGTCTTCGATTTTTCTTCGGCTACTTCATTTGCTGTTTCTTTCTTTTCAGTTACATTCTTTTTAGAAGCTTTTTCTTCCTTTTCTTTTTGCTTTTCTTCTTTTGATTTCTTTTTAGGCCTTGTTTTCTGGTTCAGGCTGTCGAGGTCAATTTTGTCAAGTATTTTTAAGCCCCCGGTTTCATCAGTTTCTTCAACAACTTCCTCTTTTTTAACTTCATCCTCTGTCGTTTTCTCTTCAACCGGTTTGGCAGGTTCTTCTTTAGGAGTTTCCTTTTTTTCTTCGGTTACTTTTTTCTTTGGTGACTTGTCTTTGGTAGAATAGTCAACGCCTACATTTTTAATGATTAGCTCTTCAACCGGCTCAAAATCATCAACTTCAGTCTTTTCGGTTTTATCGACTTTATTTTCAATGGTAATGGATCCTTTTCCAAGGTATTCCAATTCCTTTTGTTGCGCAATTTCCCGTACGAGTTTCTCCTCCTGAAATTCGTCCAGCAGTAAATCATACATTTCAGGTGAAAGTTTGGTATTGGGATTCCTGTCCACCTGAAATCCCTTCTCCAAAAGAAAATCAATAATCGTATCTCTGCCGATGTTGAATTCTTTTGCAGCTTTACTTAATCTAACCACTTTTCTTTCGTCTGTCATATTCTTTCTTTAGTTTTTCTACCGGTTCACCAGATACGGGTAAATATAATGATTTTATTCAAATTCTGATCTGAGTATACGAACCACTTCCTGAATAGTCTCCTCTTCAAGGTCTGTTCTTGAAACCAAATCTTTTACCTCAAGATCCAGAACACTTTTTGCCGTGTCGCAACCAATGTTTTTCAGCTCGTCAATGATCCATTGGTCAATTTCGTCCGTGAATTCCTGCAGGTCAACATCTTCGGTTTCAATGTCCGAATCCCGGTACACGTCTATTTCATAACCGGTTAATTGTCCTGCCAGTTTGATATTAAAACCACCTTTTCCAATAGCCAGCGATACCTGGTCGGGTTTCATGTATACTTCCGCCCTGCCACTTTCGTCATCGATTTTGATGGATGTTATTTTAGCAGGAGATAAAGCACGTTGAATGTATAATGACTCATTGTTTGTGAAATTGATCACGTCGATATTTTCATTTTTAAGTTCCCTTACGATACCATGTATACGCGAACCTTTCATGCCAACGCAGGCACCCACGGGATCAATACGGTCATCGTATGATTCAACAGCGATCTTAGCACGCTCTCCCGGTACCCTGACAATCTTTTTAATGGTGATCAGTCCGTCATACACTTCAGGCACTTCCGCTTCAAAAAGTCTTTCGAGAAATACAGGGGAAGTACGCGACAGGATAATCACCGGCGAATTGTTTCTCATATCCACTTTTGATACCACCGCCCGCACATTATCTCCTTTACGGTAATAATCTGATGGAATCTGCTCTGATTTCGGAAGAATCAATTCAATTCCTTCATCATCCAGTACAAGGATTTCTTTTTTCCATACCTGGTAAACTTCTCCTGTTACAATGTCACCTACTTTTTCCTTGTATTTTTTATACACATTGTCCTTTTCATATTCAAGGATTTTAGAAACGAGATTTTGCCTGATGGCCAGTATTTCCCTTCTTCCAAAATCTTTTAACCATACCTGTTCCGAGAAATCTTCGCCCACTTCAAAGTCGGGTTCCACTTTGATAGCTTCGGAGAACTCAATCTGTAAATTCTCATCTTCCAGTTCACCATCTTCCACAATCTCACGATAATGCCAGATTTCAAGGTCACCTTTATCAATATTTACGATAATGTCGAATTTGGCTTCTTCGCCAAAGCGTTTGATCAGCAGATTATGAAAAACATCTTCCAGGATGCGCATCATTGTTTCTCTGTCAATGCTTTTAAATTCCTTAAACTCGGAAAAAGTTTCGACCAGGTTTATTGTATCCATATTGTTATTGTTAAACTTCTGTAATTGCTATATAATTATAATTTCTTTCACGTGTTTTGTATCATCCAATGCGATGATTTCAGCCTCGCCAGTACTGAATTTTTTGCTCTTTTTACCTTTGGTTTTTATTTCCCTGGCAATCTTTATATTATTATCTTCCACACCGAGAAGCGTTGCTTTAAATTTAGTTCCTTCTTTCAACAGCACCTCAATAGGTTTGCTAATTATTTTTTGAAACTGACGGATATGCAACAGAGGTTCACCCACACCACTCGATGAAACATTTAGGTCAAAATCTTCAATATCGCGGTCAATTTTCGATTCGATATGACGGCTCAATACCACGCAATCGTCAATGCTGACGTCCGAATCACCATCAATG
>PKSW01000118.1 GCA_002869465.1 Marinilabiliales bacterium | reverse complement strand
TGTTTCGCATTATGTGCAACCCAAATCAATCATCGACAAAGAAGCTTATAGCAGGGCTACTTCCATTTACCTTGTTGATCGGGTCATTCCCATGTTGCCGGAAGTGCTGTCCAATAATGTATGTTCGCTGCGGCCAAATGAAGACAAGCTGACCTTTTCAGCCGTTTTTAAAATGAATGACCGGGCTGAAATATTGGAACAATGGTTTGGTAAAACCATCATTAATTCCGACAGAAGGTTTAATTATGGGGAAGTGCAGCAGATCATTGAAACAGAAGAAGGGGAATTTTCAAAAGACATCCTTCAACTGCATTTGCTGGCCTCTGTTTTAAGAAAAGAAAGATTTGCCAATGGCTCCATCAATTTCAATTCGGAGGAGATCAAATTCAGGCTTGATGAAAATGGCAAACCCATCGAAACTTTCGTGAAGGAACAGAAAGAATCGAACCATCTTATCGAAGAGTTTATGCTGCTAGCGAATAAGAAAGTAGCGGAACTGATCGGTAAACCCAAAGATGGAAAAACACCCAAAACATTTGTTTACAGGATACATGATGAGCCCAATCCTGAAAAACTCAACACTTTTGTTCAGTTTTTAAATAAGCTGGGGTTCAGGCTGAACGTTGGTTCCCATAAACAGTTGGCGAGCTCTTATAACGATCTTTTCACAAAAATTAAAGGACGGGGTGAAGAACATATGATTGAAAGCATTGCCATTCGCACCATGGCAAAAGCGATTTATTCAACAGATAATATCGGGCATTACGGCCTTGCTTTTCCATATTATACGCATTTTACCTCGCCCATCAGGCGCTATCCCGACCTGATGGTGCACCGACTGCTCGAATTGTATCTGAAAGGTGGCAATTCTGTTAAAAAAGATCCGCTGGAAGACAAATGCCAGCATTCTTCAGATATGGAAAAATTAGCTGCCGAAGCCGAACGTGCCTCCATTAAATACAAACAAATCGAATACATGACCGACAAAGTAGGGCAAGTACTGGATGGCAGTATTTCGGGAGTAAGTAAGTGGGGGATATTTGTCGAAATTGATGAAAGCAAAAGCGAGGGTTTGATCCGGTTTAACGAGTTAAAAGACGACTATTACTACCTCGACGAAGACAATTACAGGATCATAGGAAAGTCGCATGGAAATGTTTACCGCTTAGGTGATAAGGTACGTGTGCTGGTTAAAAAAGTGGATCTCGGCAACCGGCAAATGGAACTTCAATTAATGGATTAGGATTACTTCTCTGTATATCGGTAAAAAAGTTGTAGCGTATATCTGAGTCGATATCTATTTTATTTGAATGATTTATTACTTACTTTTATCCCTGCTTAATGTTCTAAAATCAAATATTGCCATATCAAAATGGGATTCTCTGAGATCATTTTAATTTGTTTGTTGCTCATCATTATCATTGCGATTGTACATTTTATTCAGAAACGATTTGAAGATAGGTTAAGAAGAAAATATCGGAAAATGTTCAAGCGCAACAGAAAGAGAAAGTCGGTAAGATAATGGGATTTACGTGAAAACCTTTTTTTACTTAATCAGTTCCAGCCCTTCGAGCGCCGATTCATCACCAGGATTGATCAGCAGTGCTTTTTGAAAAAGCACCTTGGCTTCCCGCTGTTTTTCAAGTTTGAAATTTGTCCATGCCATCATAATGGTGCCATCGTAATCAAAGGGATAGAGGTTGATTACTTTTTGGAAATACTGGGCTGCGGTATTAAAATCTTCGCGGCCATAATTGATCAGTCCCATGCGATAATTTACCAGCGAATTTTGAGGATCAATCTTTAAAATTTCTTTGTACATGGTTTCTACCTGTGTCCAGTTACCCAAAGATGATGCCGGATAAACCAAGCCCAGCCTTGCTTCAACAGATAAGGGTTTTAATTGGATGCTTTTCTGGTAATAAGGAATGGCCTCAGTGAAATTACCGGATAAATAAGTAAGCCAGCCCAAACGCAGGTTTATTTCATAAGACTCTTCATTGTATACTTCCTTGAGTAAACTGATGGCGTTGCTGTATTCTCCCGAATACTCCAGCTCATATGTCTTTTTAAATACTTCCTGCAGACTGGTTGCATCCTGTGCAAATAACACCGCGCTAACAATGATCAGGCAGATCGCCATTGCTTTTTTTAAAATGTCCATTTGAGTCCTCCTATGATACTTTGTGTTTGATAACTGAATGAATATTTATTGACTTCACCGTTATTTATATACTGGTTACTATAAAACCCGTTTTTGTCCGAATAATTGTATATCAGACTTATTTCCAGCTTATCGGTAGCAAATATATGAAGATTTAAGCCTGTGATAAAGTTGACTTTCTCCGGTAGGTTGTAAATAACCGAAGCCTGTTTAATGTTGACATTATTCAGATTCCCAGATATGAATTCAGCTTCCAGCCATGTTTTTTCGAATAATTTTAATCCTATCATCTGATGAAAAAGAAGCCGCTGGGCATTACCTAGGTATTCATTAAATTCGAAAAAGCCTGTTAGCTCTGTTTGTCCGTATAGCTT
>PKSW01000046.1 GCA_002869465.1 Marinilabiliales bacterium | reverse complement strand
ATCAGTATGCTGCACCAATGGTAAGCCATACGCTGCCGTTTTACCTGTTCCGGTTTGCGCCAGGCCTACAAGGTCTTTGGTGTCGGAAAGAAGTACTGGAATGGCTTTGATTTGAATTTCTGTTGGGATTTTAAACCCGAGTGAGTCAACTGCCTTTAAAATATCTTTATGCAGTTCTAAGTCATTAAATTTCATATACCTAAATAAGGGCGCAAAGGTACTACATAATCACCACCATCAGACAAAAACTGAAATTATGATGTATTTCTGATCCAGGCAAATTTTAGAATTGGCAATAAGTTGCAAGAAATTTGTTGTTGCAAATGCCCACCGATCATGAATAATAGATAACTACCCTTGCATGGGTTGGTAACGCCCTGTATATTTCCCGCAAATCGTTCACAGGCATTTTAATGCGTATGGTTGGATAATAGTTTTGTTTTTTTAAACTGAAAAAGGCCTTCAAACGTTCAAAGAAATGCGAAATTCGATATTTCATTCTGAAAGCAACCTGTGTTTTTTGATCATTCCAGCCGGAGTTAACATCCTGTTCAAAAACCAAATGGATATCATAATCAAGTTGCATCCGCAGAAATGCCGGATTCTGAATCAAAGTGTCAGGTTGATACGCGTTAATAGCTGCTTCTTCAGGGTTTTTTGGAGCCTGCCTGACCACAATAGGCTCCTTTACGATCGTAGCATATTCTTCAACGATGTACAATGGGTGGGAAAATATTTTGTGGTAAATATTGTTTGGAAGATTCAGCAATAATGGATCTATATCAAATGATTGCAAGCGGGTTGTATGAATGATCACACCGTTGATTGTCAGATGGATGTTGCTATCGCTCAGGTTAACAATCAGGTTGATGGAGTCGTTTTCAGCCATGTGGAGGAGCGCTTTTTTATAGGCAAGTTGACGGCTTAGTGGCGCAAGCAAGGGATCATCATACAGGTTGTTATAAGCACTCATAAATATTGAATCGGCTTTTGTCAAATTTGCTAATTCATTTCGTTTATGCAGCGGTGATAAACCGATGCAGAATAGAAATATAAATACAATGACGAATAAGATGCCTGCTGTAATATTCAGGGTGCCTAGTTGTCGAATTTTTATGCCGGGTATTTGCATCATCTTTTAATAAATAAAAACTTTGGAGCCGATCGAAAGTGAGTTGTAAATGAGCTCCAGGTTATCATCATTTAATCTGATACAACCGTGGGTAACCGGGAGCCCTAAAAATCTTTGATACAGGGTTCCGTGAATCAAGTATCCATGTCCAAGGCTTAAAGCATAATCGCCCAGGACACCATATTCGAACCGTGATGAATGATTGGCTGATGGTACCGGCAATCCCTCTTCAATAAAAGCCCAGTCAGGTTTTTTCCAAACAGGAGATGTCGTTTTCGACTGTATCCTGAATTCACCTTTAGGCGTTTTGAACATCCATTCCTGTTGGTCGTCATTTTTGAGTAAAACGTAACTTCCCGTCGAGCATTTATCCTGGTGGATCAATTCGGTTCCTTTATACAATGAGAATTCATTGGAAGCCGTATTGATAACCAGGTAATAGGAACGGGGGATTTTGGCGGCCAGTTTTTTATCCAGTTTGGCCAAATCAAATTCAAGTTGTTGTTTTGCAGCCAACAGTTGCTCTGGCTGTGAAGAATCAGTGGTACCGGCTGGATTAAAAGCCCAAATGATTTTCTGTAAGATAGGCAGGAAACCAGCCAATAACAATATGGTAATGAAAACAATAAATACGGTTTTTAATGTTGATCTCATCTGATTATTTAAACAATTCCTCATAAGTTTTTAATGATCCGACAATGACCACTTCAGTGCCTGCTTTGCAAGCTTCGAATAATATGTCCATATCAGTATCTTCCAGTGCGATACATCCATCCGTCCAATCTGTTCCCTTGCCGCCGCGGCCATGAATTTCAATTAAATTTCCAATATTTGCATTTCGGTCAATAATCCCCTTCTTTTTATTTTGGATAAAGCGTTTCTTGTCATCGTCGTTAGGATAGTTTAGCAGCAAGGCTTTGTAATAAATGGTTTCCCCGTTTTTTTTCTTTCTTGTAATTTTATATACACCTTCGGGGGTTGATTTATCGCCCTGATGTTTCTTGTCGCCTATCCAGTTCAGACCCAATTCGATATCACATTCATATTGCAGAACACCTTTGTTGTAAAGCATGCATTTTCGTGCATATTTATCAATGATAACACAGTATGTTTTATGTTTGCGCGAATTAACAATAGCGCTTTGTGACCAGTGTTTCCAATTGGGATAGCTTTTAAAATAATCTTCAATAAGCCGGGTAGAATAATTCATAATCTTGTTTATGAATAATTCAGCTGAATCAAATTTTTGGATCGTCAGCTCGTAATTGTGCTTATTGTAGGCGAAAATACCTTCCTGTAGCAGCATTCTGCCTTTGGCCCACTCGTTTCTTTGTGATTTGCTAAGTGGCAAATGCTTAAAAACGGACTGGTAATATTCTATGCGTCTTGTTAATTGTTTTTTACGTTGAAGCAGTATTTCTTTCATGTCGGAATTCTCTGACCTGGCCTTTTCGATGGAAGCCTGTGCCAATTGTTTGGACTGATCGGATAGTTTTATAATCTGACTATAATCCCTGAGAAAGAATATTTTGTCATTTTCTAATTGCCATAATAGCATGGCTGAATCATATTGAGAAACTGCATGTTGGAATATAATTTCTGCAGCGGGCGACCTGTTCACTTTTTCTGCTTCCGTAAGGCCTAGCCTGGCTTCAGATAATTCTTCAACAGGTGGCTTTTGCCATGCAATAAAAATATATGCAGCACCGGAAATTACAGGAATAAAAGCACACAGCAACCAGATCAGTATACGACGCTTCATATTTAAAATGCATTTTTCATTAAAAAACCCCGAAAGTTAATCATCCGGGGTCATTTTTAAGTCCTGATCTTATGATTTAGACTCTTTTGTTCTTTTTGTATTTGGCAATTACGTCCAGCAATTCAGCATTGATAGCCGATGCTTTTTCTTTAGCGGCTTTTGCTTTATCCAGAGTGGCGATATAATCTTCGCTTTCCATCATGGTGCTCGCTTCCTGAATAGAAGTTTCAATGGCAGCTAATTCTCCTTTTATGGCAACCAGTGCACTTGTGCCTTCTTTACCTTTGGGCGCATCCAGGATCAGCATGTTGTTGATTTCCAGCAGTGACTTTACTTCTGCAATGGTGGCCTCGATTTCGGCTTTTAATTCTTCCTTCCTTGTAGCGGTTTCCATTTTTACTTCCTGTGCAAATTGGGTAACCCCTTCGAGGTCCGTTATGGCGATGCTAAAGCTTTTGAAAAATTTAGAATTCTCGAATTCAATGTTTTCCATTACTGATTTCATAGAATCTTTTAAAGCAATAAAATTTTCTTTGGCATACATCTCTGCACCCGAAATTTTGGCTTCTTCAATGGCAGCATTGGCAGTGTCAATTTCAGCCTGGGGAAGTTTAGCGCAACTGGTAAATAATACGGCTGCTAAACCCAGGGCAGCCAAGCCTGATAAGAATTTAATTTTCATTTTTTTATTCATTTGATTTGTGTTCATTTTCATTTTTTAATTTGATATAAAATTCATTTAAGTTGATATTTAGACGTAAGTATACCATAAGGTAACGCTTTCTCAAAAATATTTTTATAATGAAGATTTGACAGGCTTTTCAATAGCTACCATATGCATAAAGTTTGGTTATAATCTCCTATATTTGTCATGCTTCATGATGCTTACTATGAAAAATGAATCCATAGAGTTATTAAAAGATGACGAGGTTATCAGCAGGATGAGGGCTGAGAATTCCACGAAATATTTTGAAATACTCTACAACAGGTATCATCATAAGGTGCTGGATAAATGCTACAGCCTGGTTAGAAACAGGAGTCTTGCCGAGGAACTGGCTGCTGAAGTATTTTCAAAGGCCTTCGAAAAACTTCCTTCTTTCAGGCAATTATCGTCATTTTCTTCCTGGTTATATTCCATAACTTATAATCATTGTATCGACTATCTCAGGGAAAAGAAAAACCTGCATTATCCGAAATGGACGAGCGAAAATACAATTCCTGAGATTATTGATGAAACAGAAGAACCCATCGAAGATTTCAATTATGAAAACCTGCTGTTAATCCTGGATTTAATACATGCTGAAGAAAAAGCATTGTTGTTGATGAAATACCAGGATGATCTGTCGTTAAAACAAATTGGCAGTGCATTGCGAATTAGTGAAGATGCAGTTAAAATGCGCCTGAAAAGGGCCCGGACAAGGGTTATTTATTTGTATTTGCAAAAATATTCAAACAGATAATCTGGTTACTTTCATGATTTTTTTCGTCCATATACAAAACAATGCCAAGTGGAAAATTTAGCAAAAAAGATATTAATAAGTGAGACAATACAACCACCGGATAGTTGCCTTCAGCAATTTGACGAGAATTTCCCTGGTGCTATAAATATTGATTGGTTTAAAAAGGAACATTATTATGAAGCCATATTTTATAAAGATGATATTGAGCATATCGCTTATTACTCTGCAGAAGGACATCTTGAGTCCTATAAAATGTTCCTTCCCACAAAATTTATTCCTGAATCCATAAAAAGAATGCTAGAACGAAAAGGCGAAATAATGAATGTGGTATTGATCAATAAAGGGAATAGCATCAATTACGAAGTGATCATCAGGAACCAGAACTTATGTCGCTATTTGATTTTATTGACTGATCTGGGAAAGGTGATCAGTGAAATGCAACTTTGATAAGTTACCATGTCTATGTATTCATTGCATAAACAATTGGCGATGCAGGAATTTTAGTTTTATGGGTTAGCAAATGCAAAACTTGCTTACTGGTTTCCAGTTCTTGAAAAATGTCATGTTTGGAATCTTCAAACCAGTCTTTTAATTCATCGAATAATTTCTGATAATAAGAAATACCATCTTTCAGGTTATCGGCAAAAGTCGCTGCATATTGCTCTTGTTTCGATGAGGTAGAGTTCTTCAATTCTTCCATTTTAGATTTCAGGTAGTCGATATAAATATGCAATTCTTTTATAAACATATGTGGTCTCTCCTTCCTGGTAATCACATTTAAGCGACCGTAAATATGATCGGTCATCTCCTTCAGGCTTAGTGATTTTGAAAAATATGCCATGTTCGGTCCGGTACAAATGGAAACTCCATTTCCTTCGCTTTTCGTTTCCAGCTTATTGGCCAGCAGGGCAGATGTTCCCAACCCGACGCAAATACATGATTTATTAAGGACTTTTTGTACTTTTTCCCGGTAATCATCAGGAGGTAATCCTTCATTTTCAAGCTCCTGTAATTTCAATCGCTGGTATTGCCGGGATGCCGTACACATCGTTTTTTCAGAAAACTCATTGCTCAACGCGATGTATTTTTTAGAACATTTGCTACCGGGTATTCCCTGTGCGATCAATGATTGCTTTTCAAGGTCTTTTGTATTGCCTTTCAGGCTGTTGAAAGGAACGCCAAGGGGTGAAATATTACTTAAATACAGATCCCTTTCCCGGGCTGCCATTAACTGCTTCAAAGTAAATTCATCAACAGTGGTTGCTTCAGGTACTAACAGGAAAGGCGTGCCCCATCCAACAGAATCCATCTGGTAATGATCGATCAGGAACTGATGTTCTTCGGCTGTGCCCACACCTCCCTGAACGGTAATTTTTATCGGTAATTCTTGTTTGGGTAATTGAATATTTTTAGTAGTCAGTGCTTGTGCCAGTATTTCATGGGTTTGATGCACCAGGTTGGTACGATGATTTGTAAACTCGGCTAAAATAGGGCCAAGCAGGTATCCCTGGGTGGCAAAAGCGTGCCCACCGCAGTTCAAACCAGATTCAATTCTGTATTCCGAAACCCATAAACCTTTTTTCGCCAGGAATTTTCCCTGAATGAAGGCTGATTTATAATCACTGACTTTCAGCACGATTTTCTTTTTAATGTGTCCGTTTTCGTCGGGGTAGAAATCATCAAAATTTTCCAAATAGCTGTACAAACGGGGACTCATACCTGCTGAAAGCACCACGGAAGCATTCAGGTCGCTGTTGGCAAATCCCCTGATGGCAGCGTGTGCATCGTTATATTCTATAGGTAATTTAACACCGTTCTTATAATTTTCTTTATCAATTTTGGTCATGATATTTACATCAATGCTGCCCATTGTTAGGTTTTCATCCAGCCAGTTTTTTATTTGATCCGGCTGAAAATTTCCCGAGGTTAGTTTTTTAAATTTTTGTTTTATGGCCGAATTGTTGGGCAACATATTGAAAAATCGTTTCAACTTTTGACCACCTTCCCGTGAGCTATTTTTTAAATCTTCAAATTGTTTTTTCGACAGCATGTTGATTAAATTCAGGTAGGCTGTGATCCTTTTCGCCCTGAAATCGTCTGTTTTAAAACTTATTTCCTCATAAGGAATATCATATTTGTTGCAGTACATTTTTCTTAATTTCTCCAGCAGCATATCGTCAACTAACGAAATAACCGAGTCGATGCCGTATTGTGAAACCTTTAAAGGTGTATCAATGGTAAATCCAATGCCCATCACGGGTATATGAAATGAATGTGCTTTCATCAATTTTAAAGTATTTGTATGCAAAAGTATTTCTGAAAAATGCTGCCGGGAAAAAAAGGGGGTTAACAGCGCCAAATCCGGGGTCGAATAAATAAAAAGGGGATAAATGCCAGAATCACGGGGCGAGTGGTATTCACCCCAAAAAGCTTAAATGGTTTCTTTAAGCTTCATTAAATATTGTCGCGAAACCGGTATTTGTTCGTTAAAATCTTTTATTGTTAGCCAGTGATGACTATAATCTTTGTTGAGCTTATCAATATGTTGCTTATTGACTATACAGATGCGATGACAACGAATAAAATCATGAAATGGCTTTAATTGCTGTTCAATATTCTTTAGCGTATTTCTGAGTAGTTTCTTTTTAAATTGGCCGGTCTCTTTATAAACGATTTCGACATAATTATCAGCCGATTTTATAAATGCAATATCGGCAGCGGGGAGGTTTAAATTCTCGGTCATGTTGTCCGAAACCAATTCAACTGTTTTATTCAGGTCTTCTTCTTCGTTCTCTGCAAATTGTTTTTGAAATATCCTTAGTTGTTTTTGATGTGTCTTATTCTCAACTTTCAATCGTTTGATCAGGTCATATAGTCTTAAAGCCACCGGAGGTGCAAAACAAATTAAAACCACCTTAAACATGATAAAGAATGTGATTTCAATACTGCCGATATAAAACAGATAGAATGCAAATGCAACAGCGCTTAGAACGACCATAATAAAACCACCCATAAAGGATGAAAATATCGACTGATAATCCTTGTAGTCGTATTTACGGATCAGCCAGGGGGAAACCACTCGAACGATCACCATCACCATGAAAACGATGGCTGCCAATCCGCCTACGAACAGCAGGTTGCTGTTCAGGTCAATACTTTCAAACGGGAATGGCTGAAAAAAGAGAACGAATAAGAAAACGCCTAGACTTATGCTAATGAAAAGCCCGACGTCTTCCTTCAATAAATAGATCAGCTGGTTTAAATTCTTGTTCATTCTTAGAGATCAATGGTTTGAGTAATGATAGTTGCATCTGTTTAACAGCTTCAAAGTTAGGTGTTTTTTTGGTTTAGCTATTTTGACGAGGTATATTTACTTTTTATCGGGAATATAAAACACGAAAAGAAAAAGCCAGTTTAAGCTGAATATGTCCCTTCAGATTGGAGATATTGGGTTCGGCATTTTGAAAACAACTCATTTTCATTTCATGACCATATTTTCATTTTTCATTAACACAACTTTACAGAAAACAAGAACCATAGGCTCTGCATTCTATCATATTCTTTCAATATTATATCTAAACCCATTTATAGACTTAAGCAGAATTTCTGCTTGCATTAATATTTCCGTATAATGACCGTTCAACTATTTTTTCGTATGTTTTTTTATACCCCGAATTTTGTTCAATTTTCTGTAAAGCATATTGTTGGGTAACGAGCAATGGTAAAACGATTTGTTCTCTGATTTCAATTGAAAACCGTGATAAAGGTTCTTCTTCCATTAGAATAGGGTATTGGGAGATGTGCAGTGTCATTTCTTTTGATAGTATGTATTCTTTTAACAGCATTTGCCAGAAATCTTTGTATGCATCATCTTTGGCAATATAACCGGTTAAATTAAAATTGCATTTGAATAATGACATCATACTGTTCAGAATCAATGCTTTAAAGAATGGTGATTCGTTAAATAAGTTCTTCAAATCTTCCAGTTTACCCTCATTTACCAATGATTGTATGGCAGTTCCAACACCAAAATAGCCGGGAACATTTTGCTTTAATTGACTCCATGAACCCACAAACGGAATTGCCCTCAGGTCTTGTAATTCTAGTTCTCTCTTATTTCCTCTTTTGGTTGGTCTGCTACCAATATTCGCTTTACTATAATACTTTAGCGTGCTTTTGTTCTCCAGATATGGAATGAACATTTTATGGTTTTTAAGGGCCTTGTATTTTTCAAAACTTAAACGAGCTAACTCCTCAATAATTTGTCTTGATTTGTCAGAAATGGAGTTTTCTTTTTCTCGTAAATTATTTGATAAACCAGCAGTAAGCAGTTGCTCACAATTGTAAATAAAATGCTCTTTAGTTCCATATCTACTGGTGATAGTCTGGCCTTGAATGGTTAGTTGTATAGCATGATTGGCAATTTTTTCACTTAGGGAAGCATAGAAACGGTGTGTTTTTCCACCTCCCCGGGCAGGAGGACCGCCCCGTCCATCAAAAAATATGGCCTTTATATGGTATTGGTCACAAATAGCAGATAAGTTCTCTTTTGTTTTGAAAATAGACCAGTTTGCCTGCAAATAACCGCCATCTTTTGTGCCGTCTGAAAACCCAAGCATAACGGTTTGCGTATTTCGACGCTGACTAATGTGATCCCGGTATTCATGGATATCAAAAAGTTCTTTCATGATTGATTCGGAGTTTGCCATTCCATCCATCGACTCAAACAACGGAATGATATCAATAGGTATCCCCCCTTTTTCCCAACAACACCATCTTAATAGGCTGAATACAAATAAGACTGAGAAAATATCCTCCGAATTACTGATGATATACCTGCTACAACCTTCTTCGCCATTTTTGCGCTGGATATCGCCCATTTGTTCGATTGTCCGAATGGTGTCTTTTGTAATACCCTCTTCAAATTGATCAGCATGTACCCTGATTTCTTTCCGGAGAAGAATAGAAATTAATTCATTTTTCTCAAGCTCGTCAAGGTTGTCTATAATTAGATTTTCCTTTTTAAGGATTTCTTCGATGATTTGTTTATGTACGTTATGGTTTTGCCTGATGTCGAGCACTGCAAAATGTGTCTTAAATATTTTAACTTTATCAATCAGACTTTCAAGTTCTTCAATATATAAACAGTTGTAATCATTTATGAGTGATTCTTTTATCTTGTAAAGTGGGTTTATGATCTCTTCAAATTGGATCGTTTCTGTCCTGTCAAACATGGTCGCGTATAGCCTGGCTCTCAGTGCTGCGATAATATCTTCTACTTCCCTGAAGGTGAGCTTTTGCTCCAAACTTTTCACATCGCGATAATAACATTTCATCAAATTCATGCGCAATTCATCAGCTACATCATTCGTGGTTTCTGAAGTAACAAAAGGATTGCCATCGCGGTCGCCTCCTGGCCAAAACCCAAACTGGATGATATTTGGATTATCAAATTCACTGTTGCGGATATTATTTTTGATATCGGAATACAAGTTAATGACCGCATCGTAATACACATTTCGGAGGAAGTAGATGATATTTTTTGCTTCAATAAAAGGTGTCGGTTTTTTAGCGTTAATTAAGGATGTTAATCCCAATTGCCGCAATGTGACATCTATTTCATTGATATCATTTTTTGTAATTAATGTTTTCAATTTGGCGATAATATCCAAAACCGATGGAGGATAAAACTGCGTTGGGTGAGCTGTTAATACAAGTCGTACGCTGAAAGAAGACAGTTTATTTAATAACGAATCTCCGTCTTTTTTACTGCCCAACAGATGTATGTAATCCTTGAGCGATAAATTTTCATCAAGCGATAAAAGTTCTGTAAATGCGGCATCTTCAACACTGTCGTAAAGAACAATTTGTCGTTCAACATATTGAATAACACGAAACATAAAATCGATTTTCTCCTGTTCCGATTTTATATTGGTGTGCATGCCGAAAAAAGCATCCAGAATTTCGATGGGGTCTTTTCCTGAGTCAAGTCCTTTTTTGCATGCATCCTGCAATAATGGTATAAGCATGCCAATATTACTGATTTTTGGATAAGGCAGGTTTAAGAATAAACTGTTGTAAAGGTTGAACTTATTCTTAACCAGTTTTTCAAATTCTTTAGCTATTATAGGATTACTCATTAGTATAGTTTAAATGTTATAAATGTCCTGTCCTGAAATAAGGCTTGCAAGCCGATAAGAGCCAATATCTTTTTGAAATCAAAAGATTGTTCGTTAAGAAAATTCATCTGTTGACTCAATACAGGTCTTGTATCATGAATCCTGACTAAAATTTCGGCAGCTATCAAACCATCGTGCCCTTCTAACTTAACGTCTGATGCTATACGTTCCATTTTTCCCACAATTGGCCGACCTCAATTTTTATCATATCATCATGCATTTTTTATGATTTGAAGTTAATGTCCTTATCAAATAAATTTACACCACCCTTTACTCCAAAGTCCAATGTGGTTACAGGATAGGCAATGCATATATTTTCTTGCTCAAACCGTTTTTTTATCCTCATGATAATATCGCTCATCGCTTTTTGGAAATCATTATTGTTATTAAATTCTATCCAAAAACGGAGTTGAAAATTATAAGCAGAATTTCCAATTTTTGTGAAAAAAAAGTCCATATCCTCTTGAGGCAATAACTCCTCAATCTTTTTCACTTCATCCAGCGCAACCGATTTCACATGTTCTAAATCATCACCATAAGAAACACCAGATTCAAGAATAATTCTTCTTTTATGAAATGTTGAAAAGTTTGTAAAAGTGCTATTGTAAATTAATTGGTTGGGAACAAATACTTCCTGACCCGGAACCGTATGGATGGTAGTGGTTATCCAGCCTAAATCTTCAACCACTCCGTAACTGTTGTCGATATTAACCCAATCGCCCTTTTTGAAAGGATGATGCATTTTTAATAATAGCCCCGCAAAAAGGTTTGATGCAATGTCCTTAAACGCAAAACCCGCAACAATGCCAATAATTCCCGCTCCAGCCAACAATTTGGTCAGAACACTTTCCAACCCAAGTATCTGCAATGCCAGAAAAACACCCGAAAGAATAAAGAAGAAGTAAATAAAAGAGGCAATTATATTGGCAATATCTGGATGAACTTTAATGGTTTCTGAATAGAACTTTAAAGTTATTCTTCTCGCAAATTTTGCAAGCAGGATAAATAGTATCAGAATTACAATGGCTAAAAAGATATCAGGCAGGTAACCTAAAACAGATTCCTCCCAATTCTGCATTAATTTTTTAACGTAGTGAATTGATTTGTTCATAATTATTTTATTTTAAATGGTTGCCAATGGTATATTGTATGAGCAGTGGCATATTGCGTGGTACTTTTCTATCAAGCCGCTACGCAGTTTGAGCGGGCTACAAACCTTAATATTGAGCACTTTTCCTGCCATTATTTATACAAAATGTTATATGAAGGGATTCTCCCAATATTCAAAAGTCTACAAAAACAAAGAAAAATTCATCAAAACTTATTACGACTTGTTTACAAAGCATGTCAACTATATTTCAGCAAGAGCGTTTTGATAAGGTTTTGTTCCTGCATATATTTCGTCTATTAGAGGGTTCAGCTTTTTCTTTTTAATTCTAATAACCTGATATACAAAAAGAGCGACATTTGCTAATAAAGCAACAAAACTTACAGCAAAGAATGCTTTAGGATTGTGAGTTGTTGGTACGGGAGCAATTTTGTCAGCAAACTGTGGAACAGTCATAACAAACATTATCCAAAGTGCCAAAGTCGATGCTCTATGTTGAAGCCATGCTCCTTTAACAATAAAAAATGCAGGAATAGTACATGAAAGAAGTAATGCTACTCCACAGTAGAATGAATGATCGGATATGCAGTTATAGGTATAAGCAAAGTTCCACAGATCATAAGCTATAATCCATGCCCAAATCATATCAGGCCATATCATGTCTTTTGATTTGCTTTTTGAGATTACTATCCCGAACCAACCACAAATTGTCAAAATATTAAGTATCCCTGCAATTCCGTTCATTATATTCCAAGGTCCTGACATAGTCCAAAGATTATCAACATATCCGCCCTCCCAGAGGCCATAACTGTAAACTTGAAAATCCCTGATGCAAGCCTCCAAAATGTTGATGGCAAGGATAGCTGCCGGGAAAACGAGAACCCATTTTCTTCTAGCCAAGGAAGGAATATACCTTATAGCCATAAATCCAATAACACCAGCAAGTGCAGAATAAGTCTTAACCCAGTTAAACCATGTGCCGGTGCCAAATTCATTTCCCGGAGCTGCTGTTTTGGGCCAAACAGTAAGTGTAAGTATTATCGGAATGACAATAAAAAGCAAAATCCCTCCCCATTTTGTCGTTCGTCCAAATTCGTTAAAAGCTATCAATGCTAATGTAACGATGATCAAAATCATCCATCCGTTCAATCCTGGTACTTCGTATAAATAATTCATAACTTATTTATTTTTAGAGATTCATAACGCTTTGGCATTGCCCAATAAGGGATTTCGAAGCACTTCCGTTTCAATTATTAACAAATTCTAATTACTTGCATTAATGTTTAATATACCACAGAAACCCTTATTGGGAATAGCCTTTGTTACCTGCTGGGGATTATTTAAAATCTGTTTTCTTTTTAATTAAAGCTTAATGTTCATGAACTTCTTGAGTATCATCTTGTAACAGCGTTACTTTTCCATCTGTTAGGCTGTAGTATGCACCAACTACTTTTACTTTACCCTCTTTTTCTAGACCACTGATTATGGAACTTCTATTTCTAATGTCTTCAACCGTTTGGTTTACATTGTTTTTGATAACTTTATCCAAATAAGCTTTGTCTTTAGAATTTCTGGTCCCTTCAATTTCCTGAATAGACTGTTCTAAGTGACTAAGCAAAGCCGTAATATTTTCACTGCCAACGTCAACTTTTTCAATGGCAGCTTTAACAGCTCCACAGTTTTCATGACCCAAAACCATTAATAATTTTGAGCCTGCAACACCTAAACCATATTCCATGCTGCCTAGTAGTTCAGGGTCTTCAATGTTACCTGCTACTCGAACCACAAAGACATCACCAATGCCCTGATCGAAAATATATTCAACAGGAACACGGGAATCAATACATGCTAAAATTACTGCTTTTGGAAATTGTCCATCCGTTGTGGCTGCAACTTGTGCAGACAAATCACGGTTTTCCATTTTTCCAGATATGTATCGCTGATTACCGTTTAATAAATCTTCCAATACCGCATCTGGTGTTAGATCATCCTGCATCTGCTTGGTCATTACAGTTTTGATTTTATCTGAAGATACGTTTTGTTCTGCATTTGTTTGACTTGATTTTGGATTGGTCTGATTACAACTGATTATTAACAGTGTAAAAAGCCAGATAAATGTTAAAAAAATGTTTTTTTTCATGATGTGAAATTTTAGTTTTGTTATAAATTGAAATTACTAAATTTTTGTACTTTTTCTTTTCATGTCTATTTTACCTTGCAAATAACGGCAAATTGTATGAGTAGTGGCAGATTGCATGGCACTCTCCGGTATAATCGCTGCGCGGTTTGAGCGGACTGCAAACCTTGATATTTTGCACTTTGTCTGGCATTAATTATAACGCATGTTAGCTTCTGATAATTTTTTATTTTATATCATATCCCGTTAAAGAATTATATTCATTGTGCAAATAAGACATGTTTTTGTATAAGCATACACCTCGCATTATTCTTTTTTAATAATTTTGGTTAATTCTATTACTGTATTTAATACTAATTCAGGATTCTCCATTAAAATATCATGATTGTTTCCTTCAGCAATAATCATTTTGTGATTTTCTGAATTCATCACCATTTCTTCGTGACATTTGCGCCAAATATCTGGAACAGGAGGATTACCTGAAGTTATGAGAAGCACAGGTATATCTGTTGGAAGTTCATATCCACGTAATCTTTTGCATATAACTGAAAAATTATCAACCATTCTATTACCGGCTTTTTCATAATTCTCTGTTGGGTTCTCAAAATAGGGTGTGACCGCGTTAAGGTTGTCTAGTCCAAAACTGTCAACAAATTCCACATTCATTGGATCAATTAATACAAGCCCTTTGACCAGTTCAGGATACCGAAGTGTAAAAAGTTGATTTAAAAATCCTCCATATGAATGTCCTACAAGAATATAGTTGTTTTTAAATCCTTGTACTTCTAAACATTTCTTTAATGCATCCACTTCATCAATCGCAGTAAAAGATTCCGGTCCCAATTCGCTTTGTCCAAATCCAGAACGATCGTAACTCATGACCCTCATGCCGGTTATTTTTGCTAACGTATCTTGTATTTCTTTATAGACTTCTGAGAAATTTCCGCCGCCGGCTTCCAGAATAATAGTGTATTTGCTAGGGATATCCGATAAAATTACTCGCAGACTGTGTGTGCCTATATCTACAAATTTATCTGATTTAACAACCTCAGATGATCCTTTCTTATCATAATGACAAGCTGCCAAACATAAAGATAAACAGCAACTAATTATACTGAGCTTCAAAATAGTTTTTTTCATTTTGTACTTTATTTATGAATGTTTCATTATTTGCTGCTAACAGGGAGCTAAACCTGTCCGAATGGATGAATCCATTCATCCAGGCGTGCGTAGTTCCGCAATGAGAACGAAGATATTAAAAAAGCAGTGATCATCCAATTGATTTGAAGATCAATTGTAGATGATCTGATTTGCCTTTGCCTTTAAAGGCATTGTGCAGCGTGGAAAGAAAAAGTTCAGCTTCCTGCCCGTCCGGCAGGCGGGTAGCTGAATGTGATACATCGGTCTGGCTAAACTGCGTTTTAATGCAGTTTAGGTTTTGTTAGCGGTATGTGCATTGTATTTATCATTTAAAAGTCACTGTCAAAAACAACAAAATCATATTTATGATTATATCTTGACGGTGTCTTTTTTGTATGTTCTACATATATTTCCCAATTATTTTCTATGGTATAATCCTTTAGGCATGTATCGCCTGTAGAATTTATTATTACCATTGAATTAATACCGCTTGCTGGATATTCAACTTGACTAGATGCACCCATACCATCTCCGCCTAAATATAATAGTTCTGATTGTCCGATTTCAATAGTTTTAGTGTAATTACTGTTTCCGGGGAGACTTGCTTTTACTGTAATTGTATTTGAAGTCTCATTTTTTACACTTCTTTCAATTACTGTCTCACCTTCGCAAGATATCAGGGCGATGCTCAATAAAAACAATACAATGGAGTTTAAAATGCTATTTTTTTTCATCTGTGAAAATTTTATTTATTATCTGAATTCTATAATGATAATTTGTGAGTTTTATTTCATTACCGCTAACATCGATTAGTATAAGAATAGTAGCCGACTGCGTGGCACTTTCCTGTCAAGTTACAAGAAAGTTGAAGCGTGCTACAACCCATGAATTTATTACTGTCTCGGCTATTATTTTTAT